>JAIEMI010000163.1 GCA_019752235.1 Rhodospirillaceae bacterium | reverse complement strand
CGTAATTTGGATCTTTCGCGGCAGATCAGCCGTCGGCCGCTGGATCTCAACTTCAAGCAAACCGTTCGCAAGACGCGCCTTCACCTGCTCGGGATCGACGCGGTACGGCAACGCAATTGTGCGGGCAAAGCTGCCAATGGTGCGCTCGCGGCGATACCAAGCGGCCCGGTTATCGTTGGCCGCAGGCTTGCGCTCGCCCTGAATAGTCAGCGTATCCTCCCGGACCGTCAGGTTGATTTCATCGCGCGACAGGCCTGGAAGTTCGGCCGTCACAGCAACGCTGTCATCGCCGACCCAGAGATTAACGGGTGGATAAGCAGGAGCTTCTTGCGCTCCGCTAGCGGTTTCGAACAGCCGGCCCATATCCGCCTGTAGCTGCCGCAATTCGGCGAACGGGTTCCAGCCACGGTCGTCCAGTTGTGTAAAGAGCATTGTTTTCCTCCTGCGAATACATGCACCGATCTCGGCTCACACCGAGGGGCGACGAGGAGGTCAGCACTGAACGCCACGCTCTCACGGGCCCATTGGCGCAAGCCGCTTACGCGGGGTGACACGGCCAGATCCGTCGATGCGGACAAGAGGAAGAAAAGGCCGGAAACGTCCGGTTAGCGGCCCAATCGGTACTAAGAAGGGCGTACCGATTACAAGAACTTTGACCAGCACACTCGGCGTCATTGAACCACCGAAGCGCCGTCCGCCTTGGGGGCCGGACTCGCCATTTCTTGCCTCGGGATCCGATCATGGCATCCCGCGGGCAGAGAGTTGGGATTGCACGAACGCATTGTCAAGATCGAGGTCTCAGCGAAATTCGCCGGAAGTGCTGGGATTTGTGAGGCGAAAAAAGCTTACAATTTCTTCAGGAATTATCCTTCGTGCCAGTCCCGATGAGATGCACTTCCGTGACCTGACTCTTGGGCATCACTTAATCCTCAATAATGAACAGAAGCCTTGATCCGGGCGTTTTAGGGGAGCCGGTCATACTCAATATTACAAAAAATGCACTTGCAGGCGTTTTAGCTATGAATATTTTCTCCGCAATGGCCATTACGGTTGGCCGCGATACCCGCCTCTGGTTTCGAACCGGCAAGGGTGATTGGAGGAAAACAGGAGGAAAGCAGGAGCGTTGCATGAAACAATTTCAGTGCAGCTACGTGGCCAAAGATCGGCCGGAATCTATGGAAGTAAGAGCGAAAGATGCGGGAGACGCCGTTGCAGCCGCCCTTACTCAATTAAATAATACTCCATACAAGCGAATAGAACTCTTCGACGAGCACGGCTTAATATTTTTCCGCCAAGCACCGTCACGGCTTGTCAAAGCAAACGCCAATACGCGCCGCTATTTCCCTACCCCGGGCGCAAGCAGCTCTACACAAGGGACAATTTCAGCCGGTGATATATCCAGCGCGCAATGCTGAGCGCTTCCGCTCGGATTTCAACAAGTGGTGGCTGTCGAAGTGCAGTAGAGGTCTGCAATGTTTGCCTCACAAGACTTCAATCTGGAACTGAAACTCGCGATAACAATCTACCTGATCATGGGCATTCTATTGAGCCGAAGGTTGGATCGCAGGATGGCCGGTTCACGCGTGCAGCTAGGCGACTTTGTTCTGGGTCCAATTTTCTTGCCCCTGATTGTCTTTCTCTCGGAGCTCTTTGAGATTTCGCGCAAGGCCTTCAGAACGATCCAGACGGTCCTCGCCTTTAACCCCTCGGATGACTGATCTCAAATGTCCGCCGCATTTGAATGCAGCTCTCGCGTCCGCCCCCCTGCTACGGCCCGTCCATGGCCGCTTACCATTTGCCGGGGTCATGACGACGAGCATGTTCCAAAAAAAATTTGCCGGCCTCTCGAGAAACAAAGTTATTGGCGCGCAGGACTTTCCGGATAGTAGGTGCGTAGTCCAGTTCGCACTTTTGCTACCGATGGGATGCCGTTACTTTTACTGAGGTTCCCGCAGGTTAGAATTGAGCCTTGATACCAAGCTGGGAACTCTGTGAGTTCATCTGACAAGGCAGACCTTACACGTTCTGGAACGACAGCTAACCAGAGGCTTTATGGAAGTAGTCAGTACGCCAAGACTGCGGCTCAGGCGCGCGCAACCGAATGATCTTAACGCCCTGCATCGTGTCATGAGCGATCCGGTGGCGATGCGTTACTGGTCAACACCGCCCCACACCACCCTGGATGAAACGCGCCAGTTCCTCGACCATATGATCGCGGCACCAGCTACCGAGAGCGATGAGTTTTTGATCGAGTACAGAGGCGAGGTGATCGGCAAGGCCGGATGTTGGCGCGTTCCGGAAATCGGCTTCATTCTATCCTCGAGCTACTGGGGGATGGGGCTGGCGTATGAAGCCCTCAGCGCGATCCTGTCGCGGATTCATGAGCGCTTTGCCATTTCGACGATCACCGCCGACGTCGATCCGCGTAACGAACGTTGTCTAAATCTGTTAAAACGCCTGGGCTTCGAAGAAATTGGGCGCGCCGAGCGGACGTGGCGGGTGGGAGCGGAGTGGTGCGACAGTGTCTATCTTGGGCATAAAATGACTACCTCCGGACCCGTATCGCATACAGGTTAAATGGAGTGGTGTTCATCTGCGCAATGCGAAGGGGCAGCAGCCAGAGGCACCGCTTCGTCCAACGCCGAAAGCGGCAAGAACATACTGACAGTCCTTCTTTTACGCGGTCGACCTATCTCGAAAGAGCGATGCGGCAGCGGTGCCCAGTTTCATAACTTACGGCATGCCGCTTTTTTTTAATTATGACGAACATCCTAGAATAGGGTGATCCATTTTTTGCCTGTCGTAGCGATTGAGTGACACCAACCCTCTTTTGCCGATCAATCTTAAGGTCCATTCGCCGAATGGCGCCTCACGCGGATTCGAACCGTGCCATGCGACACCCGCGCACGATCACTGACACTCCGATTTCGCCCTGCTCACGGTGCTGTAGGCTCGCTAACGCCCGTCAACAGAAACCAAGCACGAGTGCTAACCCTCGTAATTATCCGTGATAAACCGGTTCAGCAGACGCACGCCCCAGCCCGTGCTGCCGCCCGCGGCCAGCGGCGTGCCTTTGTCGTTCCAGACCACGCCCGCGATATCGAGGTGCGCCCAGGGCACATCCTTGACGAAGCGTTGCAGGAATTGCGCGGCGGTGATGGCGCCCGCGCGCGGGCCGCCGATGTTCTTCATGTCGGCGATGGGCGACTTCAGATCGCGGTCGTATTCATCGCCCATGGGCAGACGCCACAGCCTTTCGGAAACTGCCTGGCCCGCCGCGATCAGTTTGTTGGACAGTTCGTCGTTGTTGGAAAAGATGCCTGCGTATTGATCCGACAGCGCCGCGATGATCGCGCCGGTCAGCGTCGCGAGATCGACCATGGCCTTGGGTTTAAACTTCTGCTGGGCGTACCACAGCACATCGGCCAGCACGAGGCGGCCTTCGGCGTCGGTGTTGAGCACCTCGATGGTTTGGCCGGACATGGAGGTCACCACGTCGCCCGGGCGCTGCGCGCGTCCGTCGGGCATGTTTTCGACCAGGCCGCAGAGGCCGACGACGTTCACCGGCGCTTTGCGGCGCGCCAGCGCACGCATCAAGCCGACCACGGTGCCCGCGCCGCCCATGTCCCACTTCATGTCCCACATACCGGCGCCGGGCTTGAGGCTGATGCCGCCGGAGTCAAAGCACACGCCCTTGCCGATGATGGCGACAGGCGCTTCGTTTTTCTTCCCGCCGTCCCAGCGCATCACGAGCAGTTGCGACTCACGCTCCGAACCCAGACCCACGCCGAGCAGCGCGCCCATGCCGAGCTTCTTCATGGCCGCTTCGCCCAGCGCTTCGACCTTGATGCCGTCTTTGCTCAGTTCTTTCGCGCGCGCCACGAAGGATTCCGGATAGATGATGTTGGGCGGCTCGGTCACAAGATCACGGGTGAAGAACACGCCGTCCACCACCGCCGACACGGCGGCATAGTGCTTCTTGGCGTCGCCGGGCGCGTCGCATTGCACCGTCAGCGTCTTCAGCTTCGGTTTGGCGTCCTTGTCTTCCTTGGTGCGGTACTTGGTGAAGCGATAGGATTTCAGCACCGCGCCGCCGCCCACATGCGCCGCGAGTTCAGAAGAAGTAACGCTTCCCGTCTGATCGACAACCACGGTGGCCGCCGTATCCTTCGACACCGCGTCATAGAGGACCGCGCCGATCCGCTCGGCGGCGACCGCATCCAACGTCTTCAGGCTGCCGAGGCCCACGAGGATAATGCGCGTGAGCTTGGTGCCCGCGGGCGCGACGATGGACAGGGTGCGTTCGCGCTTGCCGGTGAACTCGCTCCCCTTCATGGCGCGGCTGAGGGTACCGCGCGTCTGCTTGTCGAGCTTAGTCCCCGCCGGACCCAGTTTTCCGCCTTCGGCCACGCCGACAACGGCGACGCCTTGGGACGGCAGGGCGATCTTGGAAAAGCTGATGTTCATGGCGGGGGCTCACATGCGGAAAAAAGGGAAATCAGGGCTTGGAGATATAGACGTTCCTTGGCCCACCTTCCATATCTTGTCCTATTCCTGGCCAGTGGACAAAGCGGCTTCGCGCGCTATGTTGAGGCCCAATATCTCGCGTATTTCGCAGTAAAAGGGTTCGGCCATGGGTAATTTCGGGGTTGGACAGGCGATCCGCCGTGTCGAGGACCAGCGCTTTCTGACGGGCACCGGGCGCTACACCGACGACATCACCGTGCCGGGGCAGGTTTACCTTTATCTGCTGCGCTCCACCCACGCCCATGCCGATATCACAAAGCTGGACATCGGCGCCGCGAAAACCGCGCCGGGCGTGCTGGCGGTGCTGACCAGCGCCGACCTCGACGCCATGAACATCGGCGGACTGCCCTGCGAGATCGTGCCGCCCAATGCCGATGGGTCGATGCTGAAGGCCCCCTTGCGTCCCGTGCTGGCGAAAGGGCGCGTGCGCTATGTGGGCGAGCCCATCGTCGCCGTGGTCGCCGCAACCCTCGCGCAAGCCAAAGACGCTGCCGAGCTGGTGGAGATCGATTTCAACGATCTGCCCGTCAGCGTGCGCACCGCCGAAACCGACAAGCCCGGCAAGCCACAGCTCCACGCGGGAATTCCCCGCAACGTCCTCAGCCATTGGCACCTAGGCGACAAAGCCAAGGTCGAAGAGGCTTTCAAAAAGGCTTTCAAGGTCGTCTCCATCGACCTCATCAACAACCGCATGAATCCCACGGCGTTGGAGCCGCGCGGCGCCATCGGTGAATACGACGCGAAGACCGACCGCTACACGCTCACGCAGGGCTGCCAGAACACGCACAAGCTGAAGTCCTGGCTCTCGGAGAAAAAGGTTCTTCCTGTCGAACCCGAGCAAGTCCGCGTGCTGTGCCCCGATGTGGGCGGCGGCTTCGGCATGCGCTACTTCCTGTTCAACGAGCCGGTGATGTGCCTCGTGGCCTCGAAAGCCGTCGGCAAGCCGGTGAAGTGGACCGCCGACCGTTCGGAAAGTTTCCTCGCCGACGGCCACGGCCGCGATCAGGTCAATCACGCCGAACTGGCGCTGGATAAAGACGGCAACTTCCTCGGCATCCGCGTTTCGTCCTATGGCAACGCCGGCGCTTACATGTCGCAGTTTGGCGCCATGATCCCGACCATGGCGGGCTGCGGCATGCTGTGCGGCGCTTATCGCATTCCCGCCGCCGCGGTTGATGTGAAAGTCGTGTTCACCAACACCGCACCCGTGGACGCCTATCGCGGCGCGGGCCGTCCCGAAGCCGCGTACTTGGTCGAACGCCTTGTCGAGAAAGCCGCGCGCGAAATGGGCATGTCGTCGGTGGAACTGCGCCGCCGCAACCTGATCCGCGCCGAGGATATGCCTTACAAAACGCCGCTGGGTCCGGTTTATGACTCCGGCCGCTACGAAGAACTGATGGATGCCGCGCTGAAGCGCGCCGATATCGCCGGCCTGCCCGCGCGCAAAACAGAGGCCAAAAAGCGCGGCATGCTGCGCGGCGCGGGCATCAGTTATTACGTCGAGGCCTGCTCCGGCGGCAACAGCGAAAAACCGCTGATGCGTTTCGAAAAAGATGGGCGTTTAACCATCATGATCGGCACACAGAACAACGGCCAGGGCCATGAGACGGTGTACGCCCAAGTCGCCGCCGCCGCCTTCAACATCCCCATCGAACAGATCACCGTGAAGCAGGGCGATACCGACCTGATCCCGACGGGCTTCGGCACCGGCGGCTCGCGCTCGGTGCCCATCGGCGGCAGCGCCATCATGCAGAATTCCTTGAAGATGATCGAACAGGGCAAGGCCCTGGCCGCCGACCTGCTGGAAGCCGCCGCCGTCGATATCGCCTTCGAAGACGGCAAGTTCAAGATCGCGGGCACGGACCGTTCCGTCGGCCTGAAGGACGTGATCGCCGCGTCATACAATGACAAGCGCGCGGAAGGCGCGGAAGCGGGCCTGTTCTCCAGCGAGAACTACGCGCCCAGCGGCAACACCTTCCCCAACGGCTGCCACGTCTGCGAAATCGACATCGACGAGGCCACGGGGGTCATTCATTTCGTGAACTACACGATTCAAGACGATCTCGGCTACGCCATGAACCCGCTGCTCATGGAAGGCCAGATCTACGGCGGCGCCGTGCAGGGCGTGGGTCAGGCGCTTTATGAGCAGGCGGTCTATGACGACGACGGCCAGCTCGTCACCGGTTCGTTCATGGACTACACCATGCCGCGCGCGGATTCTTCGCCCGCCTTCGACTTCGCCTACACCGAAGTCCCGACACCGCGCAACGCGCTCGGCATTAAGGGCGCGGGCGAAGCCGGCACCATCGGCGCCACACCCGCCGCGGTGAACGCGGTGCTGGACGCGCTCGCGCCGCTCGGCATTACCCATCTCGATATGCCGCTGACGCCGCTGAAAATCTGGCAGGCCATCACCGCGGCCAAAACGAAAGCTTCCGCCGCATGAGCAAGATCGACTTCGCGACCCTCAGCGCCTGGGCCGACAAACTTCTGCCGGTCACGGAAGAAGCCGGCCGCGCCACGCTGGACGTGCGCAAGCGCGGCTTCGAGATCATGGCGAAGAATGATGACTCGCCCGTGACCGAAGCCGACCAGATCGCCGAAGGCATCATCACCAAAGCGCTTGAGCAGCTCGACGCATCCATCCCCATCGTCGCGGAGGAACGCATCGCCGCGGACGGCATGGTGAACTTCGAGGGCAATTCCTTCTGGCTGGTGGACGCCCTGGACGGCACCAAGGAATTCATCAAGGGCGGCGACGACTACACCGTCAACATCGCGCTGGTGTGGAACGGCGTGCCGACCCTGGGCCTCGTGCACGCGCCCGCGCGTGGCGACACCTATGTCGGCGTTGTCGATCCCCACGGCACGCAACGCCGCGCAGAAGTCTGGCGCAAGGGCAAGGCCACCAAGATCGCCGTGCGCCCGCGCGGCCCAAAGGTCGTCATCACCGGCAGCAAGTCCCACGAAGTGCCGGAACTGATGAACCCCTTCCTCGCCAACTACGACGTAGCGGAAAAAATCGTCATCGGCTCGTCGCTGAAACTCTGCCTGATCGCCGAGGGCGTCGCCGACCTGTATCCGCGTTTTGGGCCCACCTGCGAGTGGGACATCGGCGCCGGTCATGCCGTGGTGCGCGCCGCCGGCGGGCGTGTGCACACCTTCGACGGCGTGGAGATGCCCTATAAGAAGCCGAACTTCCTCAACGGGCGCTTCCTCGCGGAGGGTCCGGCGGGAACGGCGGCGTGAGCCCGACACCCGCCACGGCCGAGAGTATCGCCGAAGGGGCCGCTCTGCTGAAAGCCGGCAAGCTGGTCTCTTTTCCCACGGAAACCGTTTACGGCCTGGGCGGCGACGCCACGCAGGGTGAAGCCGTCGCGCGCATCTTCGCCGCCAAGGGCCGCCCCTCTTTCAATCCACTGATCGTGCACGTCGCCGACCGCACCTGGGTTGCGGGCCTCGCCGAACCCGATGGGCGCTTCGACAAACTCGCGCGCACGCTGTGGCCTGGACCGCTGACACTCGTCATGCGCCGCCGCCGGGATTGTCCGCTGTCGGAACTGGTGTCGGCGGGTTTGGACAGCATCGCGGTGCGCATGCCCGATCATCCCGTGGCGCAGGAATTGCTGCGCGCCGTTAAACGTCCCCTCGCCGCGCCCAGCGCCAACACGTCGGGCACGGTCAGCCCAACCTTAGCGGCGCACGTGAAAGAGTCGCTCGGTACAAAGGTCGATTTGATTCTCGACGGCGGCGCGTGCCGTGTCGGCCTGGAGTCCACGGTGCTCGACATCACGCAGCACACGGCCGTGATCCTGCGCCCCGGCGCCGTCACCGCCGAAGAGATCGCCGCGTTGATCGGACCGGTGAAGGTCTCAGCCGAAGACCCGGCCCTGCCCAAATCCCCCGGCCAGCTTGCCAGTCACTACGCGCCCTCGTTGCCGGTGCGCCTCAACGCCTCGGATGCACAGCCCGGCGAGGCCTATCTCGGTTTTGGCGGCGGGGCCGGCATGTCTTTAAATCTGAGCGCCAAGGCGGACGTGATTGAAGCCGCCGCCAACCTGTTCGCCATGCTGCGCGCCTTGGACGACACCGCCCGTTTCAAGGGCATCGCGGTCGCGCCGATCCCCGCCGAGGGCATTGGCATCGCCATCAACGACCGCCTGAAACGGGCGGCTGCCTCGCGCGTTTAATGTCGTTTGATTGAGTTCAAAAAGATTTTATAAACTTCACTGTCATCCCCGCTTTCGCGGGGATGACAGTTGTGAATAAACACACGACCGCATCGGCCACTTAGAGAGACTAGAGGCTGCCCCTTGCCGCTCGATCAAACCCTCCGCGACCGTCTGGCCGATATCGTCGGCGCCGCCGCCTGCATCAGCGATGCGGCGGCCATGGCGCCCTACCTGCATGAGGAGCGCGGGCTGTATCACGGCAAGGCGGCGCTGGTCTTACGCCCCGGCTCCACCGCCGAAGTCGCCAAGATCGTGCAGCTGTGCGCGGCGGCGCGCATCCCCATCGTGCCCCAGGGCGGCAACACCGGCCTCTGCGGCGGCGCGGCGGTGCACGAAGACGCCAGCGAGGTGATTCTGAACCTGGGCCGCATGAACAAAGTGCGCGCCATCGATCCTTTGAACTTCACCATCACCGTGGACGCGGGCTGCATTCTCTCCGACGTACAGGACGCCGCCGACGAAAGGGGCTGCCTGTTTCCCTTGAGCCTCGCCGCCGAGGGCAGTTGCCAGATCGGCGGCAATCTTGCGACCAACGCCGGCGGCATCAACGTGCTGCGCTACGGCAACGCGCGCGACCTCGTGCTGGGACTGGAAGTGGTGCTGCCCGACGGGCGCATCTGGAACGGCCTGCGCGCGCTGGGCAAGGACAACACCGGTTACGCGCTGCGCCACCTGTTTGTCGGCGCCGAAGGCACGCTTGGCATCATCACCGCCGCGGTGCTGAAACTTTTTCCGCGGCCCACCGAAACCGCGACGGCGCTCTGCGCGCTCGACAAGCTGGAAGACGCCGGCAAATTACTCAACCGCGCCCGCGCCCTGTCCGGCGATGCCGTCACGGCCTTTGAATTGATCCCGCGCATCGGGCTGGAGATGTGCGTCAAGCATATCGCGGGCGCCAGCGATCCATTTGGCGCGCCGCATCCCTGGTATGTGCTGACGGAGTTCTCCACGTCGCGGCCCGACGTGCCTGTGCGCGCGAGCTTCGAGGCTCTGCTCGAACGATCTTTCGAGGAAGGCCTTATCGCCGACGCCGTGGTCGCCGAAAGCGGCGAACAGGAGAAAAGTTTGTGGAAGCTTCGCGAATCATTGCCTGAAGCGCAAAAGTACGAAGGCGGCAGCATCAAGCACGATGTGTCCGTGCCCGTCTCCAGGGTTGCGGACTTCATCACGCAAGGCACCGCTGCAATCGCCCAACATTTCCCCGGCGCGCGTCCGGTGCCGTTCGGACATCTCGGCGACGGCAATATCCACTTCAACATCTCGCAGCCCGTCGGCGCGGACAAAGCGGCTTATCTCGCGAAATGGGAAGAGATGAACCGCGTTGTACACGACATTGTCGCGCGTATGGATGGTTCATTCTCCGCGGAACACGGCATCGGCATGCTGAAGGTCAACGAGATGAAACATTACAAAGATCCGGTTGAGCTGGATTTGATGCGCAAATTAAAACGCGCGATTGATCCTGCGAACCTGATGAATCCCGGCAAGGTCGTGGATTGATCGTTTCCGACGCGGATTCAATTCCAGCGGTAAGCATAGCGCACCCCGAACTCCCGGTCGGGGCTTCCGCGCGAGAAGCCGCCCACGCCATACACGGTCAGTGAAAAATGCGTACTGAAGCGATAGGACGCGTAGACAAAAGCCTCGTGCGCCGCCGCGCCGCCGTTCCTTACGGACTGACGCCACGTATAGAATGTTCCGGCGGACAAACGCTCCGTCAGCGACCGGCTGACGCCCACCGAGGCCGACCACGGATTACGATCCGCGTCGCGACCGTCGCGAATTCCGTACTCGCCGGAGACGAATAGCGCCCACGGGCCGAGCATTTGCGTAACGTCGAGTTGCAGATCACCGGCCGCATGCCCGGTACCGAGACCTTTGCCGCGGCTTGCGGTCGGCGCCTTGAGCCGTCCGCCGACATCGACAAACAGCCCGCTTTCGAGATGTTCGAACAGCGCGTATTTCAGGCCCACGGTGATATCGGCCAGTCCGTTGACCGAGGCTTCTCCCGCATTCGGATCCAATGCGACGATCTCGTCGCCGGTCAGCTCGGTGATGTCGATGTAGTCCAGCGGACCTTTGACATGGATGAAGCCTGAGTCGAGCGACACGGTCCAAGCGCCGGAATGGAAGGACAGCCCCACGGGAACATAAGACACCGTGGTGCGCTCGGGCAGGCCGTAGGTTCCGCGGCTGGAATCAAAGCCCGAACTGATCTCCCAATAGCTGTCGTCCGGCGCATGAAGCGGAATGGCTGCTTCTGCAGCCAGCTCGGCCGGATTGGGCGCGGCGGCCATCTGAGGTTCGGCGCCGCGTGCCGTCCCGGCAAAAATGCCGGCAAGGCACAACGCGGCGACAGCGGCTTTACATGGTATCTGCATGGCATTCCCCCTGGGACACGATCAACAGAGATTGCGCAGCGGCAGGCCCGGCGTGGGTCGCGCCGGGCCTGCGCGCCTTGGTCGTTCAGTTGGCGACTTGCGGACGAATGGTCCGCGGACTCCCGGCCCGGGGGGCTACGGCTTGAGGCCGGACGGCAATGTCGCGCCGCTGAACGTCGGCCGGACGCGTTGCCACGTCGGGCCGAACTGCCGCATCGCGCCGGACATCATCCGGACGCGCCGCATTGGGACGAGATGCATTCGGGCGGGCGACGGCGTCAGGCCCTTGTCCGCCGTTAAGGATCGCGCGGATGCGCGCCGGGGACGCCCCGGCCGCAAGCAGCGCTCTGATGCGTGCGATGCTGGCGGCGATGTCGGTTTCCGGCACGCCGCGATCACGCATGCGCTGGGCGAGCCCGACGGTGTCGAGGGCGGCAAGATCGCGTCCCGTGATCTCGCGCGACGGGCGCTGGTCTGAAGCGGTCTGCGCCGCCGCCGGCAACGCGAGAGCGATCATCGAAACCGTTAAAAGCATCTGCCCTACAAGCAAAACTGTGCGTTTCATTAGGTTCTCCTGATGCCAACCGGTTGAGATGCGGCGCGTTCAGGCCCGGTTGGCGGAGGCCCCTCGCCCTGTACGTGGGTTATTTACCCACTTACAGGATCGACCATACGTGTGTATTTTACACACGTCAAGAGGGCAGCGTGGGTATTTTATCCCCGTACCGGTTGGGGCTATATTCAGGGTCGAATTGTGAAAGCGGGCGATCTCAATGGCGCGCAAAGCGAAATCGGGCGGTCTCGGCGGGCCGCCCGCAACATTCCTCAAGGCGCTCGAACGCCTGTTGGGGCCGCTTGTGCGCGCCGCGATGTCGCTCGGCGTCACGTTTCCGCTTTTCATCCGCTTGCTGAAACGCATCTACATCCAGGTCGCGACCGCCGAGTCGCGCGCCGCGGGCGCGGCGGTGACCGTAAGCCGCATCAGCGTCATGACCGGCTTGCAGCGCAAGGACATCGGCCAGATCAAGGAACAGATCGAACGCAAGCTCGGGCCGCCGGCCAATGTTTCCCTCGGCGCGCGGCTCATCGGCATCTGGAGCGGCGCCAAAACCTTCACCGACGCGGCGGGCCGGCCTTTGGCCCTGCCGAGGTTCGCGGGTCCGCGCCCGACGTTCGAAGACCTCGTGCGCAGCGTCAGCTCCGACGTGCGTCCGCGCGCGGTTCTCGACGAGTGGCTGCGCCTGGGTGTCGTCGATGTCGACGCCCAAGACCGCGTGCACCTCAAAGGCGACGCCTTCGTGCCGCGGCAGGGCTTCGACGAACTGGCCTACTTCTACGGCCGCAATTTGCGCGACCACATCGCCGCCTCGACTCACAATCTGATCGGCGGCGACCCTCTGCTCGAACGCGCGGTGTATTACGACAAACTGACCTCGCGCTCGGTCGATGCTCTCGAACGCATGGCGCGCGACATCGGTGTCGAGGCCCTGGTGCGGATCAACCGCGAAGCCCTGCGGCTGGCCGAAGGCGACGAGGGCAAGGCCGATGCCGACCAGCGCATGAGCGTCGGCATCTATTTTTATCGCGGCCCCGACATCGTTACGGAATCCGATGATGGTGAAAAGTAATTTTCGGCGCCTGATCGCCTGCGCCATCCTCGCCGCCGGTTTGGCGGGCTGCGCGAACACGCCGGCCGACGTTCGCCCCGATCCGGTGTTGCAGTGCCGGGCGGAGCGCGGCATGGGCGGGACCGGCATCAGCCTGTCCGACCGCGGCATGGGCGGCACGGGACTCCTTGCCCAGGACCGGGGCATGGGCGGCACCGGCATTGTCGGCACCGTGATCGGCTTTGGCAGCATTTGCGTGAACGGTTTCCGCATCGCCTACGATGCGGCGACGCCGGTGAACGACGGCGGCACCGCCGTCAGCGCCGACGCGCTCGAACGCGGCCTGACCGTTGCGGTGGTCGCGGCGGCACAAAACGGTCAACTGCATGCCGACACCATCGAAGTCCTTCACGCGCTTGTCGGGCCCGTCACGACGGCTTCGGACGCTGCCGGTGTTATCGCCGTCATGGGAGTGCCGGTTGAAACCAGCCATGCCGCAGGCGCTGCTGCCGAATCTTTAGCGGTCGGCGACGTGATTGCCGTCGACGGACTCCAACGCCCGAACGGCGTGATTAGTGCGACCCGTATCGCGCGCATGACGCGCGATGCGCGGGCCTTGGTGCGCGGTGCGACAAGCCGCACGGCGACCGCCACCCGTATCGGTGCCGTCGCTGTCGTGGCGGCGCCGGAAAATTTGCCCGCCGACGGAGCGTGGGCGGCCGTCACCGGCACCTGGGCCGGCGGCGCGCTGACGGCTGACGACATCAAGGCCGGGCTGGAACTTCCATCCGTCCCGCAAGGACGCATTTCCATAGAAGGCTATCTCGTAGCCCGGCCCAAGGGCGGCTACACCGTGCGCGGCATGGCCCTGCAGGAAAATCCGGTTCGGGGCTTGAACCGGGAGATGCTGGGCAGACTTGCCGCCGGCCAGCGGGTACAAGTCCTAGGACAGCGGGAGCGCGACGGCAGTCTGCGCGTTGAAACGGTCATCGTGCCCGCGCGGCCAAATCCGCTCAGCAGCGACCCCACGGATTCTTCAGCCGCGGATCAGGCAGAACAACCGCAACGCCTGCGCGGCGTCTATGGCACGACGGAGACGCGGCCGCGGGCGGCGCAGGATCTCGCGCCGGTCGTCCGGCCCAACGCAACCCGCCCGATCGCCCGGCCGGATATTCGTCCGGAAATTCGTCCGGAAATTCCGCGCCCGCCCGCGCCGCAGCGCCCCAGCCGATAAACCGGGATAAAATCCTAGGCCCCGCGTCATCACGTCATGCGTGCGTCGATGAATGTGTTCCATCGCGTCGCTGACAAAACTGTCACGAATATAGGCCGCGAAATTTCGGCAAAGAACTTTTCGTTATGCGCGTCCGTTGTTACCGTCACGCAGTTATCCAGCATGCGACGAATATATAGCGCCGCTGCAACACCGACCGCTCAAATCGTGAGTTCGCGTCTCGCGTTCTTGAGATCACCACACATCCTTCCCAGAGTTCGATCGCATCACCGCGCAAGTCTGTTTGCAGTGATGCGTCTTACTTAAGCTCAAACAACTCTGGAGTTCGAAACATGAAGAACATGAAGAATGCACTGTGGGGGACACTCGTCGCCGTAGGTTGTATCTGCACGGCATCCGGCGCTTCGGCGCAAGGGCCATACTTCAGCTTTGGCGGCGGTTTGAATCAGCCCGAAGATTCGAGCGTCAACTACACCATCCCGTCCGTCGTCGGCGCCACAACGCCCGCCGAAACCACGTTCGACATGGGCTACATCCTGTCGGGCGCGCTGGGTTACAGATGGGACAGCGGTTTCCGCACGGAAGCGGAATTCAACTATCGTCAGGCCGCCGTCAACGATCTTGCCGGCGCGGGTTCGCCGGGCCGTCAGAAGGCCATGAGCGCGATGGGCAACCTGCTCTACGACTTTGGCGACTACGATTCGTTTCGGCCATATGTCGGCGGCGGTGCCGGTTATGTCTGGAACAAATGGAAGAACGTCGCCGGCAATCCGTCCGCGACCTTCCCGCTGGGCACGCCGAACTTCAGCGACCGGGACGGCGCCTTCCAATGGCAGGCCATCGGCGGCGTTTCACGCTCCTTCAGCGAACGCACCGAGGGCTTCGTCGAGTATCGCTACATTGGCACCATCAATAACCGGTTCCAAAGCGTGACGCCTGGCGCGGCCATCGCCACGTCCCACGACGACCGTAGCCATAACCTGCTGGTCGGCGTGCGCATCAACTTCGGAACCTGAGGCGATTTAACGTTACAATGGGCGGCGTGGCCGGGGGTTTAATGGACCCCCAGACCCATGCCGCCCTTTTTTTCAAAAAAAGACTACCGCAGCGCGAACTTTTCCGGCGACCAGCCGTTATAGGCTCTGTGTAAGAAATTTGCCGGTCTGCCGACTATTGTAGATATGCAACACATTCTGATTGTTTGAGAATTTCACGCCGAGGTTCTCATAGGGGACGGAACCATCTTCATGGCTGTGTGCGTTATCCGTGCGCGTTGGGCGGTGATGAGGGCCCATCGCAACAACCACTTCTGGAGCTCACAATGAAAAAAACCATGCGCGCGCTGCTCAGCGCGTCCGCCATAACGGCCCTGACCACTGCGGCCGCATTCGCGGCGCCCGAGGGCCCCTATTTTAGCTTCGGCGGCGGACTCAGCCTGCCCGAAGATTCCAGTATCGATTTGCGGGTTCCCGTGACCACCGCGGCACGCAGTCGCGACATCACCTTCGACATGGGCTACATCCTGTCGGGTGCCGTGGGTTACCGCTGGGACAGCGGCTTCCGCACGGAACTGGAAGCCAACTACCGCGAATCCAGCATCAACGACCTGGCGACGTCCGCGGCGACGGGCCGCCAGAAGGTCATCGGCGTCATGACCAACCTGCTGTATGACCTCGGCAACAGCGATTCCTTCTTCCCCTACGTCGGCGGCGGTATCGGCGTGGCCTGGAATAAGTGGGACAACGTGCAAGGCTCGCCGAACGCAACATTCCCCTTCGGCACACCGGCCTTCCATGAGCGCGATACTTCGCTGCAGTGGCAGGGCATCGCCGGTCTTTCGCATCCGTTCACGGAACGCGTCGACGGTTTCGTCGAGTACCGCTACATCGGCACCTTCAACAATAAGTTCCACAGCATCCCGGCGGGATCGACCGCCAGCCGGCATGATGATCGCAGCCACAATTTGCTGGTCGGTATTCGCTTCAACTTCGGCGTCGCGCCTCAGGAAGAGGCCGCCACCGCCTCGGCTGCCGCCGCTCCCCCGCCACCGCCTCCGCCGCCCCCACCAGCTCCTCCGCCGCCACCGCCGGTGCCGCAGAAATTCCTGGTGTTCTTCGACTTTGACCGCGCCAACCTGCGCGCCGATGCTTCGAAGATCGTCGGCGAAGCCGCCGATTACGCCAAAAAGAACGGCAAGGCGCGCATCACCGCGACCGGCCATGCCGATACGTCCGGTTCGCCCGCTTACAATATCGCGCTGTCCGAACGCCGCGCCAAAGCGGTCAAGGCCGCGCTGTTGAACATGGGTTTCAACGACAGCGAAGTCGTTGTGCTGTTCAAAGGCGAGTCCGAGCCGCTCGTCGCCACCGGCGACGGCGTCAAGGAGCCCCAGAACCGCCGCGTCGAGATTGTGATGGAATAAGCACGGATGGAAGGGCGGGACGCGGGCGGCGACTCGCCGGCGTCCCGCCTTCACCCGGACAGCAATTTCTAGTTTAAGCCGCCGCTTCGAGGGTGCCGAAAGCGGAGGAGATCCAAACGGCACAGAAACCTCTAACCCCTGACAAATTGGGTGAAATCGGTCGCGTGAAGGCATACCACGGCACTATGGCATTCACGCAACACCTCGCCGCTTTCTGGCGGGCCGCGCGCCCGTAATCCCTTGTAGAGCTTGCGTTCTTTTCACTCAGCGCCCATGTTCGCCACGCCTCACAACTTCAAGTTCAGACGGCAACTCAAGGAACCCCACCTATGAAACTCAAATTCGCATTATTGGCTTCGATCGCCCTCATGGCAGCCCCCGCCATGGCGGCCGAGCCAGCCGGCCCGTACCTCAGCCTCGGCGGCGGTCTCAGCCTGCCCGAATCCTCGGGCATTGACGTTACCACCGCCGGTACAACGCCCGGCGTGGTTCCGGTCGATCGCGCCAAAGCCACCTTCGACAACGGCTACATCCTGTCCGGCGCCGCCGGTTACCGTTTCGAAAGCGGCCTGCGCACGGAAGTTGAAGTCAACTACCGCCGCAACACGCTCGACGACATCGACGGTTTCCCGGCTGTTGGCCGCCAGGGCATCCTCGGCGTAACGGGCAACCTGATCTACGACATCAACCTCAGCGATGCGCCCATGGGCATCACGCCGTACATCGGCGCCGGTGTCGGCCCGAGTTGGAACAAGTGGAGCGGCGTGACGACCGCCGGTTCGCCGACGTTCACCGATAAAGACTTCGCCTGGCAATGGCAGCTGATGGGCGGCATCTCGGTGCCGGTCTCCGAGCAGATGGTCGTGTTCACCGAATACAAGTACATCGGCACCATCGGCAACGAGTTCAACAGCGTTCCCGCCGGCTTCAAAGCCTTCCATCACTCGGCCCGCAGCCATAACCTGCTGGTCGGTTTGCGCTTCAACTTCGGCAGCCCGGCCGTCGTGGAACAAAAGGCCGCAGCGGTTGCTCCCCCGCCGCCGCCCCCGCCGCCGCCGGCTCCTCCGCCGCCGCCGCCGGTGCCGCAGAAGTTCCTGGTGTTCTTCGACTTTGACCGCGCCAACCTGCGCGCCGACGCTTCGAAGATCGTCAGCGAAGCGGCCGACTACGCCAAGAAGAACGGCAAAGCCCGCATCACTGCGACGGGTCACGCCGACACGTCGGGCTCGCCCGCCTATAACTTGGCGCTGTCCGAACGCCGCGCGAAGGCCGTGAAATCGGCTTTGACGCAGATGGGCTTCAAGGACAACGAAGTCGTCATCATGTTCAAAGGTGAATCCGAGCCGCTCGTCGCCACCGGCGACGGCGTCAAAGAACCCCAGAACCGCCGCGTCGAAATCATCATGGAATAAAAAAGAAGCCGGCGGGTTCTATGAACCCGCCGGCACTCTTTTCATTCCAGGGCATTACTTCTTGAGTTTGTCAGCCGCCGCCTTCGTCGCATCGAAGGTGGCGGTTACATTTTGGGGCAGCGTGTCAACGCCGGCCGCAACCGTCACCGAGCAGCTCTTCGGCTGTGGGGTGGTGAGAAGATTGGCTTCCGCGATCTTCGACAGCGTGCGCGGATCCTGTTCCAGAGACCAGAACAGTTCCCATGTCTGCTTGCAGAAGCCGGCGGGGTTTTCCGCGCGCGACAGGCCCGCGGCATTGGCCAATTCCGTGATGTGGCGATTGAGCGCGGGCTGGCCGCCGCCGATGCGCTTGAAGTATGCGGTGATCGCGCCGCCGGCGCCCGCCAATGTCGGGCGGAAATGTTCAACAAAGGTGTTGTACGCGGCCTGTTGATTGCAGCCCAGCGCGGCCACCATCAAACGGCTTTGCAAATGACGCAGGCGAAACGCTTCGGCTTCTTCCAGCGACGTGCAATGAAGTTCCGCGGCTTGGAGAGGGATCGCCGCCATAGGCACGGTAGATAACAACGCCGCGAGCGCAACTGTTACACGCTTCACGCGGCGAACCGGCTTCGACTGCATGCGATTATTCCCTCTCCCTGGCTTATCGGCGCGCGTATTCTAATCTTTCGGCGGGCGCGTGGGAAAGAGTTTGCACGGCCGATGACCTTTGCTGCTGGCCGGGCATAAACCCTCAACGCTATAATCCGCAACCATGTCGGGAATCACACGCTACATCTTCCGTCAATTGGCGCTGGGCACGGCGCTGGTCAGCGTTGCGCTGGCCTTTGTGGTGTGGCTGACCCAATCGCTGCCGTTCCTGCAGTTCATCATCAATAAAGGCCTTTCGATCAGTGCGTGGTTGAAGCTGACGATGCTGCTGTTGCCCTCGTTCCTGTCGGTGATTCTGCCGGCTGCCTTATTTCTGGTGACGCTGTTCATTTACAACAAGCTCACCGTCGACCGCGAACTAGTCGTCGTTCAGGCCGTGGGCGTCAGCCGCCTGGGCATGGCGCGACCCGCGCTCATCAGCGCGACCGCGGCGATGTTTGGCGGATACCTTCTGACGTTGGTTATCGTCCCCAACGCATTTCAGGCCTTCCGCGACCTGCAATGGTCGATCCGCAACGACGTCTCGCAGATCCTGCTGCGCGAGGGCGCGTTCAACCAACTCGGCAAGGATCTCACGGTGTATGTCAGAGGCCGCGACAAGAATGGCGACCTTCTTGGCGTGCTGATTCACGACACGCGCGACGCCGCCAATAGCCTGACCATCATGGCCGAACGCGGCGCCATGGGACGCCACGACAAGAGTTCGCGCGTTGTCCTGTTCAACGGCAGCCGCCAATCGCTTGCGCCCGGCACGGGCAATCTGTCGGTGTTGTATTTCGACAGCTATGCCCTGGACTTCGGCACGCTGCAGAACACACCCGAAGGCCGCTACGAAAACAACCGCGAACGCTCGACATGGGATTTGGTGCGGGCCAAGGCCAGCGACACCGTCGCGCCCCATGTTGCGGCCAAAATGCGCGCCGAGGGTCACCAGCGCCTCGTCGAGCCTCTCAACGCCGTCGGCTTTACATGCGTCGGGCTGGCCTTCCTGCTGACCGGCGCCTTCAGCCGCCGGGGCCAGACCATGCGCATTCTCGGCGCCATCGCCACGGTGGTGCTAGTGCAAGCCGCGGCGCTGGGCGCGGCCAATCTGACCGGCAAGGACAGTTTATTTACGCCGTTGATGTACGTTGTGGCGTTGCTCCCCATAGCCGCGGGCATGTATATCATTACACAGCCGGATTGGCGGTTTTCCGACCGCCGGACATATCCGCTAGGGGCCAGGACCGCGTAACACCTTCATGATTTCTTCCATCTTTCCGCCGGCACCCGCGGGCAAACGGGCACGTCACTTGGGCCGACTCTTTGGTCCGCGCCCGCGCGTGCGATTGTCGCTGATCATGGCGATGGCGGCCGCCGTCGTGGCGAGCGCGCTGCCGCAGACCGCGCGCGCCGCCTTTGTCGAAACCGAAGCCGCGGACGATCCGGCGCGGCAATCGCTGCTGCAGGCCGACGAGGTTTCCTACAACGACGAAACCAACACCATCACCGCCGTCGGCAACGTCGAGATCCAGCGCGACAACAAGATCCTGCTCGCCGACAAGATCGTCTACGACCGCAACGCGGACATCGCCACCGCCACCGGCAACGTCTCGATCACCGACGAAAAGGGTAGCGTCTTCTTTTTCGAATCCGCCCAGGTCACCGGCGACATGAAAGAAGGCTTGGCCGCGGAAGTGCGCGTGCTGCTGTCGGACAAGTCGCGCATGGCCAGCCGCACGTACAAGCGCAATCCCGACGGCACCAGCGAGCTCGATAACGCCGTCTACACCGCCTGCGACAGCTGCAAAGGCGAGACCCCGCTGTGGCAGATCAAGGGCAGTCATGTCCGCTACGATCCCGAGGCGGAGATGGTCTATTACAAGAACGCCTGGGTCGAGATGGGCGGCATACCCATATTCTACACGCCTTACCTCGCCCACCCCGATCCCACCGCCGGGCCGAAAAGCGGCCTGTTGCTGCCGGCCATCGGCGCCAGCCGCAACCTCGGCGCTTCCTACAAGCAGCCCTATTACATTCATATCGGCCCGGACCGCGACGCAACGCTGACGCCATTCCTGACGTCGAACGCCGGCAAAGGCGCCATCGCTGAATACCGGCAAGATTTCAAAAGCGCGCAGCTGCGCATGTTCGGCAGTTTGATGGCCGGCGACCCCGACTTCAGCAGCGATTTCCGCGGCCACCTCGACGCCAACGCGCGCTGGGACATGGACGAGAACTGGCGCAGCGGCGCCGATATTCAGCTGGCATCCGACCGCACGTACTTACGCCGCTATAACTTCCTCGCGCCGACGTGGCTGACCAGCAACGTCTTCGCCGAGCGTTTCACCAACAACAGCTACTTCTCGGCCAACGCCTATTACTTCCAGCGCCAGCGCATCGCGCCGGCGTCGGGCTCGGTGCCGGGCGTGGCGCCGCTGCTGAACTATAACTACGTCAGCTCGCCGGATTCTCTCGGCGGCTTTTGGAGCGTGGACGCCAACGGCCTGGTGCTGGTGCGTGAAACCGGCACCGACAGCAACCGCCTGTCGACGCGCGTCGGCTGGAACCTGCCCTACACCGCCGACTTCGGCGGCGTGTACACCTTCCGCACCGGTGTGCGCGGCGACGGCTACTACGTGCGCAATCTGTTCCGCCCCACCCGCAATGACTTTTTCACCGGCACCACCGGCCGCGTCGTGCCGGAAGCGTCACTCGAATGGCGCATGCCCTTTGTCAGCGATGCTTTGGGTTTCCACCAATTGCTGGAGCCCATCGTCATGGCGGTGGTCAGCCCAAACGGCGGGAATAAGGAAAACATTCCCAACGAAGACAGCTTGGATCTGGAGTTCGACGACACGAATCTCTTCAGCATTCATCGCTTCTCCGGTTATGACCGTGTCGAGACGGGGCCGCGCATCAACTACGGCATCCACTGGGCGACCTTCAACGAAAGCATCGGCACGGTTTCGGCCCTGGTGGGTCAGGTGTACCGTTTCCACAACGACGCCGCCTTCGCGCCGCTGTCGGGCCTGCGCGGTTACTTCTCCGACTACGTCGGGCGCATCGACGTGACGCCCAACCGCTACGTCAGCATGCAGTACCGCTTCCGCCTTGATCGCGACACTTTGCAAAGCCGCCGCAGCGAAGTCTCGGCTACCGTGGGGCCCGACCTGCTGCGCTTCACGACCAGCTACCTTTACGTCAAGTCCGACGGCACCCGGCCCGCGGTCCTCGGCAGCACCGAGGAACTCTATGTCGCGCTCTCCAGCCGCTTCTCCAAAAACTGGAGCGTCGCCATCGGCCACCGCCAGAACCTCGGCGCCAACGGCGGCAGCATCCGCACCGATGTCGGGATTACGTACGAGGATGAATGCGTCGTCATCGGCCTGGATCTCGCCAACGACAACACCCAGGACCGCGACTTTAAAAAGGGCATCGCCGTGCTCTTGCGCCTCAATCTGAAGACCATCGGCGACATCAAGTTCAACACCGACGTCGGCGCCCGCCGCTAACCGGCCCGGCGATCCTGGGGAGCTCCCCGGTGAGCCCGGGGCAAGCCCTTGTTCCCGTTACGCTAATTCCTTGCGGCGGCGGCTGGTTTTCGCCACAGTTCTTGCGTATGTTACGCCCCCGTTCCCTGATGACGGCCTGGCTGTGGTGAGAATCGTGAAAAGCGCCTTTCGGTCTTTTGTCCTGTCGCTGACGTTCCCTGGTGTAATGGCGGGCGGATTGATGGCGGGCGCCGCCTGGGCCGCGGAGCCCGTGGCCCGCCCTTCAGCGTCCCCGCAGGGTGAAGGCGGCGGCAGCATCACCATCGCCGCCGTGGTAAACGAAGACATCATCACGCTGTACGACGTGCAGGCGCGTCTGGGCCTGGTCATGGCCACCTCCGGCCTTGAAAATTCACCGGACATTCAGCGCCGCTTGGTGCCGCAGGTCGTCGATGCGTTGATTGAAGAACGCCTGAAGATGCAGGAAGCGCGCCGCCTGAAGATCAAGGTCAGTGAGACCGAAGTCCGCCAGGCCATCGACAACATCGAGTCCCGCAACAACATGCAGCCCGGCGCATTCCGTAACCTGCTGGACTCGCGCGGCATCGATCCCGCGGCACTCTACAACCAGATTGAAGCCGACGTGTCGTGGGTCCAGGTGGTCCGCCAGACGCTGCAGCAGAACGTCACCGTCGGCCCCGATGAAATCAACGCGGTCCTCAATCGCGCCAAGGCCAACCAGGGCAAGCCGGAGTATCTGGTTTCCGAAATCTCATTGCCGATTCCGACGCCGGCGCAGGAACCGGCCGTGCGCGACATGGCCGTCAAGCTCGTGCAGCAAGCCCGCAGCGGCGCGCCCTTCCAGGCATTGGCGCAGCAGTTTTCGCAAAGCCCCACGGCGGCCCTCGGCGGCGACCTCGGCTGGGTTGTGCCCGGCGAGATGGAAGCCGAGATGGACGACGTCGTGGCGCGCATGCAGCCCAAGGACGTGTCCGATCCCATCCGCACCTCCACCGGCTATCACATCATCACCTTGCGCGAACGCCGCGCGTCCGGCGCACCCGATCCCGGCCTCGCCGTGGTGACCTTGCAGCAGATTTTCCTCCCCACCGAAGGCGGGCGCGCCTTGCCCGCCGCGCGCGTCGAGGAACTGAGCCGCACCATCAGCGGCTTCACGACCTGCGATCAGATGAAAA
>JAIEMI010000212.1 GCA_019752235.1 Rhodospirillaceae bacterium | reverse complement strand
CGGGAGGCTCCCGGGTGTCCATCACGAGGGGAATACCATGGCCACCAAGAAAAAAGCCGCTGACGTTAAAGACCTTCTCAAAGCCGGCGCGAAATCAAAAAAATCCAAAGCCTCGCCGCAACCCGCACGTCCGACCGTGCGCGTCGTCCGCCCCATGGGCATGCAAGCGCGCGGCCGCTAATCAGGTTTGCTTCAGCAGACTGAGATAGGAGCCGACCGCGAGCAGGTCGGCTTCAATGAGGCTGCGCCGGTCTAGGGCTTCTTGGTCCTCGCCCCACTGCTCCATCTGATAACTCTCGTCGAGCATCGCCGCGGCGAAGGCTTCCGCCGCCGTGACGCGCCCTTGCGTCAACGCCAGCGACAAGGCGAGCGAGTTGGTGATGGCGGCGCAGGCTTGCAGCGCCGTCAGGTGCGCGTCGTCCAGCGCCGCGAGCGCGGACCTTAGGGCCGTCACGGTTTTTGCCGGCTGGCGGACCGGCATCAGCCCCTCCGCCACCGTGAAGGCGACGCCGTGGGTCGCCTCCAGCCAATCCAGCACCGGCTGCCATATCTTGCGCTGCCGCTCTTTCAAGACGGCGGGATGTGCGGCGCGGTAGCACAGCAGATCGGCATCGACGTATTTCATCAGCTCATCAATGTAGCCGTCGCGGCCCGGCCCGACACCATCGAGCGCCGTGGACACCAACCGGGTGAGCGGCATCTTTTCGGGCTCGATAACAGGGTCTTGCGCATCCCATTCGGCGGCCACCGCATCGGCCAGGGCGCGGTTAGGCATGTCCACCGCCTTGCGCAGCGGCGTGAGGACGGGCCTGCCATCCAGCAGCACGCGAAAGCGGCCATCCTTTTCGTCGACCGAGACGGCTTTATAAACGCGCTTGGGCTTCGGGCGCGGCGCTTCGCGCACCGGAAACGAGGTGGGCTTAGACGTCATACAGGCGCGGTCTTACTTTTTAAGGTGCCAGGTGCGGGCGATCTGGCACGGGTCGCCGCCCGCGCCGGCGGCCTTGTCGGCGGCGCTTTGCGCCAGCAGCGACGCGCCACCGGTTGCAAAGGCTGCGCCCAGCGTGCCGAGGGACTTGATGGCCCCGGCCTTGTCGATGCCGATCCCGGGCGCCGCCAGCGGCCCCTGCACCTTCACCGCCTGCGCAAGCGAGCCAAGGCCAATGCCCAAACCGCCCGTGGCCTTGGGGCGCACGTTGAGGTCGATGCGCTCGTTGCCGAAGTCTATCTGGCCAGTGGACGTCAGCTGCATCTTGTCCGTGACGAGTGCGATGCCCTCGTTGGTACGCCCCACGCCATTGGTGATCTGCAGATTGACGACGCCGCAACGCGCGACCGTATAGGGATCCTTGTTGCCCATGGGGTTCACGGCGTTCATGACATTCATGAGGATGTCGCCGCCGATGAAGTTCATGGCGTCGCTGCGGATACGGCTTTCGCCCATGCCCACCATTACGGACCCGTTGAGACTGCCCGCGACCGCATGCGCCGAGTTTCCCGAACCCCGCACGTTGACGACGAGGTCGATGGGCCCGTTCGTGATGAGGTCGCTTTTCTTCAGTTCCTTGGCGATGGTCTCGGCGGTGATGTTCTTGGCGTCGGCCTTCAGGGCGAAGGACTTGGCGTTGGCGTCGGCATCCACCTCCGTGGAGAGCGTGCCGCCGGCAACATTGAACGAGGCCGGCTTGATGGCCAGCTTGCCGTTGGCAAGATCGACCGGCGCCGAGACGTTGGTCAGCACAACCCCGTTGGGCAGCGTCAGCTTACCCACCGACAGGTTGACCTTGGCGTCGGCGGCATTCAGTTGATCCCACGGCAGCGGATCATCGGAGAACATGCGTTCGCCCGCTTTTGCCGGCGGCGCAGCCGCGGCTTTGCCGTCCGCGCCCTTGGTATAGGCGGCAAGGTCCAACTCCGGAATGGTGATGGAGCCCTTGGCGGAGGGGCGTTTGCCGGACATATCGACAATCACGTCGGTGTCACCCTTCAACCCAAATCCTTCCAGCGCCAGCTTCGCCGGGAAGGACTTGCCTTTGCCCATCAGCGCGGAGAGAGGGGCGAGGGTGCCATTGGCCTTGAGATCCTGACCGCTGACCTTGGCGACGAACGTCAAGGCGCCCTTCTCGTCCAGAGACAGCGTATCGACCGCCACATCCATCGGCGCGCCGCCGGCTTTATAGGTGGCCTTGGTGTTGGTGATGGACAGGTTGGTGATGCCCATGTCCGCGAGCCTGCCTTTGGCATCGACGGCGATCTTGCCGATTTCGGCATTGGCCTCGGTCTTGGCGTCCTTGGACGCGACCTTGGCGTTATCGATCGTCAATTTGGTGAGCGTCAGCGCCTTGATGGCGGCGGCGATGTCGATCTTGCCGTCCTTGGGCCGCGCGCGGGCCGCGCCCTCGCCTTCCATCTCCAAACTGGCGACGTCGCCGCTGTAAGAAGACGCGCCGTCCTTGAAGGAACCCTTGGCGTCGGACAGCGACAGCTTGGTGATATTCACATCGGTAATGGGACCGACAGTCTTGAGGCTCAGCTTCTTGACGGTGCCGTCGGCCGCCATGCCGCCGTCCTTGTAAGCGCCGCTGACGTCGTCCAAGTCGATGGACGGGACAATCATGTCCGTCAGTGCGCCGTCGATATCCACGTCGATGGCTTTGGCGGCGAGGTTGGCCCCGCCTTTTGTCTGGCCGTCCTTGTAAACCAGCTTCAGCCCTTCGACGGACACGCCGCTGACATTGAGCGGCAGGCTGCCGCCTTCACCGGGCGGCGCGTCCGACGCCGCAGCGGCGGTTTCAAATTCCCAGTTGCCCTTGCCCTGGGCGTTGGTCTCTAGAACCGCATCCGGCCCCACCAGCTTCAGGTTGCTGATGTTGACGGTACCGAACAGCAGCGGGATGAGTTGGGTGCTCGCCTCCAGACGCTGCAGCGTTAACATTTCCGGACGGCTGCCCCAGGGGGCGTTGGCGACCTTCACATCCGTCACCACGATGGCCGGGGACAAGGAGAGCGCCAGCTTGATGTCGCCGATGGTCACCTCGCGGCCGGTCACGGCCTTGGCCTGGTCTTGGATCACGCCCTTGTACTTGCCGACGTCCACGGTGAGGAGCACGATCACCACCCCGACGATAAGCACGATGACGATGCCGGCGATGATCTTGAGGGCCTTCATGATGCACTCTCCATGGAGCTCGTGACGGGGGCCGTGAGGGTCTCGGCAGCGTGTAACAAATCGCTCAGACGATCAATCAGACGGTGGGCGCCCGCGACCTTCAAGTCCTCCACGGGGTGGTTGCCCCAGGATACGCCAACGGTCTGCACCCCGGCCGCTAAACCCATGTGAATATCGAAGGTCGTATCGCCCACCATGACCGTATTCCGTGGCTCAACTCCCGTCTCAGCCATAGCCTGTAAGACCATGCCGGGATGCGGTTTTCCGGGAGCGTCCTCGGGCGTCTGGACGGTCACGAACCGGCCTGTCAGCCCATGCAGGTTGAGGACGTGGTTCACGCCGCGTTTAGCCTTGCCGGTGGCGATCCCCAATAGGAATCCCGCCCTTTCCAACGCGTTCAGAATCTCGTGTGTTCCAGCGAACAATGGTTCGCGGTAATCGGGACTGGCGCGCAGGCGGACGAAGGCCTCGCGGTACTCCCGGTCGAGGTCTTTATGGGTCGAGGTATCGACCCCAGGAAACAGCAGCGCCAGAGCTTCGGCCAGCGAGAGGCCGATCACGCGGGGCACATGCTCCGCCGGCGGTCCCGGCAGGCCCAAGATCTTGGCGACCTCCGCCACCGCGCGGACGATGTTCGCCTGACTATCGACAATGGTGCCGTCCAGATCGAAAACCACCAGCCGCAAGGGTGCGCTCATGTGCCGGCCTCACCTTCGCTGAACCCTAAGTCCTTGAAGGCATCCCTCATGTGCTTCGGCAGCGGCGCCGTCAATGTCAGGGGTTTGCGCCCCGGACGCTCGATCACCAGCGAGCGGGCATGCAAGCACATGCGGTCGGCAATGTCGGCCAGCAGGCCCTCATGCAAATCAACGACTTGGTCGGCGTGATGCTGTTTGATGGTGTACTTGCCGTCGCCGATGATGGGTGTGCCGATGAGCATGCAGTGGGCGCGGAGCTGGTGGGTGCGCCCGGTGCGCGGCATCAGTTCGAGCCAGCTGAACTTGCGGGCGGTGGTATCCACCACGCGGTAGTCGGTCACGGCGGACTTGCCCTCGTCGTCGTCCCACTCCATGCGCTCCTTGCCCGAGGCCGCGGACTTGGCAAGCGCTGCGGAGATGGTGCCGGCGGGGTGTTCCGGATGGCCCATCACCAGAGCCCAATAAATCTTCTGCATGTCCCGGCTTTGGAACGCCTTCGCCAAGGCGGCGGCGGCTTTGGCCGTCCGGGCGACCACCATGACGCCCGAAGTGTCCCGGTCGAGACGGTGCACCAGGCGCGGGCGCTCCTCAGAACCGAACTTCAGGGCGTCTAACATACCGTCAATGTGTTTGGCGGTTTTCGTCCCGCCTTGGACGGCAAGGCCGGGCGGCTTGTTGAGGGCGATAAGGTCCGCGTCCTGGTAGAGAACCATGCCCTGCATCATGGCGGCGTCTTTGTCGGAGATTTTAACGGGGTCGGCTTTGCGGAGCGGCGCCCGCGTCTCGTCGTCCTTGCTTTCCAGGGGCGGCACGCGGACGACCTGTCCGGGTTCGAGGCGCGTATTGGCCTTGGCGCGCGCACCATCAACCCGCACTTGCCCGGTGCGCAAAAGCTTCTCCAGACGGCCGTGTTTGAGGGCGGGATAGCGCCGCTTGAACCAGCGGTCGAGGCGAATTTCGCCTTCATCCTCGGTCACAGGAACCTGCTTTACCCCACTCATAAAACGTCCTTTTCTTCGTCCGGATACATGGTGTTCGCCGTCCGGGCGTTCTTCTTCTCGCGCAGTTTCTGCCAATAGGCCAGCCGCTTGTTGATCTCGCGCTCGAAACCCCGTTCCGGCGGCCGGTAGAAAGCCGTGCGGGGCATGCCCTCGGGAAAGTAATTGCGTCCCGAGAAGGCGTCCTCGTCGTCATGGTCGTAGGCGTAATCCTTGCCGTAGCCGAGCTCCTTCATGAGCTTGGTGGGGGCGTTGAGGATATGGGCCGGGGGCATCAGCGAGCCGGTTTTGCGGGCCGCGCCCAAGGCCTGACTGGCCGCTACATAGCTGGCATTGGATTTCGGCGCGGTGCCCAGATAGATCACCAGCATGGCGATGGCGAGGTCACCTTCCGGCGAACCTAGACGGTCATAGGTCTCCCAGGCCGTGATGGCCATTTGCAATGCCTGAGGGTCGGCCAGCCCGATATCTTCCGCGGCAAAACGCGTGAGACGGCGGAGCAGATAGGCTTTGTCCTCGCCGCCGTCGAACATGCGGCTGACCCAGTACAGGGCCGCGTCGGGATCTGACCCGCGCAGCGACTTATGAACCGCGCTGATGAGGTTGTAGTGACCTTCGCGGTCCTTGTCGTAGACCGGCGCGCGGCGCTGAATAACCTTGGCCAACCCGCCGGGATCGAGGGGATACTTGGGCGGCACCATCGCAAACAGATCGTCCGCCAAGGTCAGCATGTAGCGCCCGTCGCCGTCGGCCATGGCGCGCAAGGCGTTACGGGCATCGGGATTCAAGGGGAGTGGCCGTCCGGCATCGGTCTCGGCGCGCACCAAAAGCTGGTCGAGGGCGGCATCGTCGAGACGCCGCAGCACCATGACCTGGCAGCGCGACAGCAAGGCGGCGTTGAGTTCGAACGACGGGTTTTCGGTTGTGGCGCCCACCAAAATGATCGTCCCGTCTTCAACATAAGGCAGGAAGCCGTCCTGCTGGGCGCGGTTGAAACGATGGATCTCATCGACGAACAGCAACGTCCCTCGCCCAGTCTTGCGGCGCAGGGCGGCGGCTTCGAAAATCTTGCGCAGGTCCGCCACGCCGGAGAACACCGCCGACAGGGGCTGGAAGAATAGATTGGTGCCCCGCGCCAGCAGCCGCGCGATGGTGGTTTTGCCGCAGCCGGGCGGTCCCCACAGGATCATGGAGGTGAGGCGCTGGGCCGCGAGCATGCGACCCAAGGGGCCTTCGGGCCCTAAAAGATGCTCTTGGCCGACAACATCGGCGAGGCTTTGCGGGCGCAGGCGGTCAGCGAGCGGCTGGCCGGCCTTGGGGCCGGCCTCGGCCGGTTTTTGCTCCGGCGCGCCGGTCTCGAAGAGGTCGCTCACCCGCCGACCTGGAAAGTATAGGCCTGCCCGTCGCGCAGGATGGAGAATATCCACACCGGCTGCGGTTTGGCGGTGGCGGCGATCATATCGTCGACCGACTTGATGGGCCGGTCGTTAATGGCCAGGACCATGTCGCCGCTTTGAATGCCCAGGCCCGCGGCGGGCGTCCCGCCCGCGATCTGCATGATAACGACGCCGGGTTCCTGGTATTCGCGCCCCAGTTCCTCAGCCAGTGCCGGGTTGAGATTGGCGACAATGGACCCGGAGAACGGCGCGGGTCCAAACATCTGTATGGTTTTACGCGGCGGCACTTCGGGCGGCGGCTGCAGCGCCATCGACAACGTGCGCGGCGTGCCGTTTCGCAAGGTCTCCACGGAGGCCTTCCCGCCGACCGGCATGGTGGCGAAGCGGTAGCGCAGCTCCTCGATGTCGTTGACCTCGTGGCCGTTCACGGTGCGCACGATGTCGCCGACGCTCAGGCCCGCCTTGTCGGCCGGACTGCCGGCAACCACACGATCGACGATCACACCCGTGGGGCGGGGCAACGCGAGACTTTTGGCCAGTTCCGAGGTGATGCTTTTGCCGCTGGCGCCCAGCCAGGGGCGCACCGCCTTACCCTCTTTCAGAATGCTGACGAGGACCGAGCGCACCATGTTGGACGGAATGGCGAACCCGATCCCGACGCTGCCGCCGTTGCCGGAATAAATGGCGGTATTGATGCCGATCAGCCGCCCGTCGGAGGTGATGAGCGCGCCGCCCGAGTTACCGGGGTTAATGGCGGCATCGGTCTGGATGAAGGAGCGGAAGTCCGAGACGTTGACGGTCGTGCGCGCGAGCGCCGAGACAATGCCCGAGGTGACGGTCTGGCCGACGCCGAAGGGATTGCCGATGGCCAGCACCAGGTCGCCGACCTCGACGTTGTCAGATTCAGACAGCTCCAGCGCGGGCAGCGCCTCGGTGACTCCTTGAAGCTGGAGGACCGCGAGGTCGGAGCGGTCGTCCTTGCCCACCAGCTTGGCGGCATACTCGCGGCGGTCCGACAGGACAATGTTGATCTGATCGGCGTCGCTGGCGACGTGGCTGTTGGTGATCACCACACCCGTGGAGCGGACGATGACGCCCGAGCCCAGGGAGTTCTGAACCCGGTCGCGCCCACGCAATTGGTCGCCGAAGAAGCGGCGGAAGAAGGGATCGTTGAACATCGGCGGCACTTGGTTTTGGACGACCTTGCGCGTGTAGATGTTAACGACCGCCGGGGCGGCCTGCTTCACCACCGGCGCGAAGGTCAGCGTGACCTGCTGGCGGGAGCTGGGCACCACCTGTTCGGCGGCACCGGATGACGTCACCATCAGTCCCGCCGCGAGGGTCAGCAGCACGCCAGAGAGATACTTGAGGGGGCGAATGGGCATGTCCTTTTCATTCCACTCTTGCCGCTTTCACACAAGCGCCCGCGTAGGGCGACCTCGTGCGACGGATGAACGCGGCGATCTCGTAAATCTTGTAAAGACTATTTTATTATCAAAGAGATAGACGACAATTCTGAGACACAAGCGAAACCAATATGCGTCCTGAAATGACCCAGAAACACAAAGGGCAGCCTCACTTAAGGCGGCGGCCCTTCGCTACAAGTCCGTCCGCTGGCTTTATTAAGCGGCGGCCATCCGCTTTCCATTTGCGGATGCCTTAGTCGCGTTTTTTACGGATATGGACGCTTTCAGCCGCGCATGCGGAAGCAGGTCGAACAACGCGTCGAGGCTGAATTTGTCGATCTTGCCCCGCAGAAGGTCGTTGAGCCGGGGCTGCGTGATGCCAAGCCGTCCGGCGGCTTCGCTTTGTGGAAGCTTCCAGCCCCGGATGGTCTTTTGCAGCGCACGCATGACTTCCGCGCGGGCCTTCATCGCCTCGGCCACGTCCTGGGAGTCCTCGATAGCGTCCCATACACTCTCGAAGGATTTCATATCCGCCTCCTCATCAAGGCCATTTCTTTGTAGCGCGCTGTCGCCAAGTCCAAATCTTTCTGCGCCGTTTTCTGGGTCTTCTTCTGGAAAACATGCAAAACGTAAACGGCGTCCTCAAATTTCGCGACGTATACGGCCCGAAACGCACCAGCTTCATCGCGTATGCGTATTTCGGCAGCACCATTGCCAATGGCAGGCATTGGCTTCATGTCGTCCGGGGCTTCACCGTATTGAACTTTATCCAATTGAAATCCCACCTGCCTTTTCACGCCCTTAGGTAGGTCGCGCAAATCATCGAGGGATGAACCGACAAATGTGACCGGTTTGGCGGCCCGGGACTTTGAAAGTTCAAACGGCTTCTTCATAATCGCCGCCAATTATATCAAATTAGATATAATTATACAGCCGCAAACTCGCACCGGCACGACCCCCATTTCCACAAACACAAAGGGCAGCCCCACTTAAGGCGGCTGCCCTTTGCTTCAAGTCTGTGCGCCGGCTTCATTCAGCGCCGGCCTTTATTTAAGCGGCTTCTTCGCCCTTCGGCTCCACCGGGCCGGAGTCCAAGCCCTTGGCCGAGACATCGCGGTCGACGAATTCAATGACCGCCATGGGCGCGGAGTCACCGTAACGGAGACCCGCCTTCATGATGCGGAGGTAGCCGCCCGGACGGGCCTTGTAACGTTCGGCCAGGACATTGAACAGCTTCTGCACGACCTTCTCGTCGCGGAGCGTCGCGATGGCCTGACGGCGGGCGTGCAGCGTGCCGCGCTTGCCCAGGGTGACGAGGCGCTCGACATACGGGCGCAGGTCTTTAGCCTTGGGCAGCGTGGTCTTGATCTGCTCATGCTTGATCAAGGCATTCGCGAGGTTCGAAAACAGGGCGCGGCGATGGCCCTTGGTGCGGCTGAACTGGCGGCCGGCATAACCGTGACGCATGGCTAAGTTCCTTTCTTCATCCTGGTTCCGAAGGTCGGAAACCGATTGGTAAAACCGCTGGCCGAGACCTCAAGGAGGTGGAACCAAACGGAGCGGACCACAGTGGTCCTACTCAACTGTCATCCCCGCGAAAGCCGGGATCCATTTATCCAAAAAAACACCGGCGGGCGCCTTTTGCACGATGGACCCCGGATCGCGCCTCGCCTTTCGGCTCGGCTTGTCCGGGGTGACAAACGGTATTTAGAACGGCTCTTCGAGCTTCTTGGCCAGGTCTTCGATGTTCTCGGGCGGCCAGTTGGCGATTTCCATGCCCAGGTGCAGACCCATCTGCGCCAGCACTTCCTTGATCTCGTTTAAGGACTTGCGGCCGAAGTTCGGGGTGCGGAGCATTTCGGCTTCGGTCTTTTGGACCAGGTCGCCGATGTAAATGATGTTATCGTTCTTGAGGCAGTTGGCCGAACGGACCGACAGTTCCAGCTCGTCGACCTTGCGGAGCAGGTTCTTGTTGAACGGCAGTTCCTCTTCGACGCGCTCGGCCAGCGAAGCTTGCGGCTCTTCGAAATTGATGAAGAGCTTCAACTGGTCCTGGAGGATGCGGGCGGCCAGAGCGACGGAATCTTCCGGCTTCACCGCGCCGTTGGTTTCCACGGTCATGGACAGCTTATCGTAGTCGGTCTGCTGACCGACGCGGGTGTTCTCGACCTTGTACGACACGCGGCGCACGGGCGAGAAAATGGAGTCCACGGGGATGACGCCGATCGGGTCATCTTCCTTGCGATTCAGGTGCGCCGCGACGTAGCCCTTGCCGGTGTTCACTTCGAGTTCGATGTGAAGATCGGCGCCGTCGTCGAGGTGGCAGATGACGAGATCGGGATTCATGATCTCGATGTCCGCGGGGGCCTGGATCTGACCGGCGGTGACTTCGCCCGGACCTTTGGCCTTCAGCGTCATGCGCTTGGGGCCGTCGCCGTGCATGGTCAGCGCGAGCTGCTTAATGTTGAGGATGAGGTCGGTGACGTCTTCGCGCACGCCCGGCACCGAGGAGAACTCGTGCAACACGCCATCGATACGCATCGACGTCACGGCCGCACCCTGCAGCGAGGACAGCAGCACGCGGCGCAGGGCATTGCCCAGCGTCACGCCGAAGCCGCGTTCCAGCGGCTCGGCGACGATCGTCGCCACGCGGCGCTGGTCGTCACCCGTCTCGATGTTGAGCTTGTTCGGTTTAATCAGTTCTTGCCAATTTTTCTGTATCACAGCGCGTTCCACCTTGCGTGAGGTGTTAATCCCGATAACTTACGGGGCGGGCCAAATCAGCGGCCGCCCAAATCAACGCCACCGGTGGGAAAGGCCCGGTGGCGGCAAATATAATTTAGACGCGGCGGCGCTTGCGCGGACGGCAACCGTTGTGCGGCACCGGGGTCACGTCCTGGATCGACGTGATGGTGAAACCGACCGACTGCAAAGCGCGCAGCGCGGACTCACGGCCCGTGCCCGGGCCCTTCACCAGAACCGAGAGCACCTTCATGCCGTGTTCCATGGCCTTGCGGCCACAGGTTTCGGCAGCGACCTGCGCGGCATAGGGGGTCGACTTACGCGAACCCTTGAAGCCCTGCGAACCGGCCGACGACCAGGCGATGGTGTTGCCTTGCACGTCCGAGATGGTGATCATGGTGTTGTTGAAGGTCGCGTTCACATGCGCAACGCCCGAGCTGATGTTCTTGCGCTCGCGTTTGCGCGCGCGGCCCGCGGACGGGGCGTTCTCGGTAGCAGCGGTTTCTGGCTTTGCCATGATCGTCTCTTAGTCCCTGGAAACAGGCCGGTGTACCCCGGCCTAAAATTTTACTTGGTAACTTTCTTCTTGCCGGCGATGGGCTTGGACGGCCCCTTGCGGGTGCGCGCGTTGGTATGCGTGCGCTGACCGTGCACAGGCAGACCTTTGCGGTGACGCAGGCCCTTGTAGCAGCCGAGGTCCATCAGGCGCTTGATGTTCATCGCCACTTCGCGGCGCAGATCGCCTTCCACCGTGAAGTCACGGTCGATGGTGTCGCGGATGCGGATGATCTCGTCTTCCGTCAGCTGGTTGACGCGGCGGTTGGAAGCAATGCCCACGCGCTCGCAGATTTCCACGGCGTTGGTCGGGCCGATGCCATAGATGTAGCGCAACGCGATGTGGACGCGCTTATTCGTCGGTAAGTTTACGCCGGCGATACGTGCCAAAGCCCGTACTCCTTTTTGAATTCTAAAGTTGTCTGAGAGCGCCGCGCGCAACCCGAAAAGCGCGCCATTATAGGCAGTTAGCCTCGGGTGTCAACACGCCGCTCAGGTTCCTAAAACACGCTCCAAATCGCCGGTGACCACGTCTATATCCCGGTTTCCGTCGATCACTTCCAGTAACCCTTGCGCCTTGTAGTAGGGCATCAGGGGCGCCGTCTGGTCGTGGTAGGCCTTCAGCCTGGCCCCAACCGTTTCGGCATTGTCGTCAGCCCGGCGGGTGAACTCGGTCCCACCGCATACATCGCAGACCCCGGCCTTCTTGGGCTGCTTAAACTTGTCGTGGTAGCCCTCACCGCACTTGGCGCAGGTGAAACGGCCCGTAATACGCTCGATCAGGAGGGCATCGGGCACCTCCACCTCAATCACTTTATCGAGCTTAATTCCTTTATCTTTCAGCATCTTATCCAGGGCTTCCGCCTGCGGCACGGTGCGCGGGAAGCCATCCAGAATGAAGCCTTTCGCACAGTCCGCCTGATCGATACGTTCCGAAATCAGGCTAATCATGATGTCGTCGGACACCAGCTTGCCGGCATCCATGACGGCTTTGGCCTGCTTGCCGATGGGCGACCCGGCCTTCACGGCGGCGCGCAGCATGTCGCCCGTGGAAAGCTGGACTATCCCATAGCGGGTCTCCAGGCGTTTAGCCTGGGTGCCCTTCCCGCCGCCCGGGGGGCCCATAAGGATGAGACGTTTACCCGCCATGACCCCTATTTCCGTCCACGCAGGCGCGACTTCTTCAAAAGCCCTTCGTACTGATGGGCCAACAGATGCGCCTGAATCTGTTGCATGACGTTCAAGGTGACGTTGACCACGATCATCAGGCTGGTGCCGCCGAAGTAGAAAGGCACGCTGAGCCGTGAGATCAGGAACTCCGGAATCAAGCAGACCACGATCAGGTAGAGCGAGCCGACGACCGTGAGGCGGGTCAGCACGAAATCAAGGTATTCGCCGGTGTTCTTGCCCGGGCGGATGCCGGGGATGAAGCCGCCGTACTTGCGCAGGTTCTCGGCCGTTTCAGACGGATTGAAGACCACGGCCGTGTAGAAGAAGGCAAAGAAAACGATCAGCACGGAGTAGGTGAACAGGTACAGCGGCTGGCCGCGGCCGAGCAGCGCGCCGATCGTGTTGAGAATGCCGCCGGAGCTTTCGACACCCGCCGTGCCCTGGAAGCCGGCAATGGTCAGCGGCAGGAGCAGCAAGGAGCTGGCGAAGATCGGCGGAATGACGCCCGAGGTGTTGAGCTTCAGCGGCAGGTGCGAGCTTTCGCCGCCGAACACCTTATTGCCCTGCTGTCGCTTTGGGTACTGGACCAGAATGCGGCGCTGCGCCTGTTCGAAGAACACGATGCCGGCGATGATCGCCACGGCGCCGATGCCCAGGAACGCGATGACGAAGGGCGAGATGGCGCCGGTACGGCCCAACTCAAGCAGCCCCACGATGCCGCCGGGCAGACCGGCGACGATGCCCGCGAAAATCAGCAGCGAGATCCCCTGCCCGATACCGCGCTCGGTGATCTGCTCGCCCAGCCACACCAGGAACATGGTACCGCCGACCAGTGTGATAACCGTGGTGAACTTGAAGAACAGGCCGGGCGCCATGACCACGGGAATGCCGCTGGTGCCGGTGGCGCCTTCAAGACCCGAGGCAATACCGATCGCCTGCAGGGCCGTAATCACGACCGTCAGATAACGGGTGTACTGGTTCATCTTAATGCGACCAGACACACCTTCCTTCTTCATCTGTTCCAATGCCGGGCTGACCGCCGCGAACAGCTGGATGATGATGGCCGCCGAGATGTACGGCATGATGTTGAGCGCGAAGATGCTCATACGCGACAAGGCGCCGCCGGCGAAGACGTCGAACAGGCCGAGCACGCCTTGGCTCTGTTGATGGATGACTTCGGCCATCGCGACCGGGTCGATGCCCGGCAGCGTGATGAACGTGCCCATCCGGTAAATCACCAGGGCGAACAGCGAGAACCAGATACGGCGCTTGAGTTCCGTCGCCTTGGAGAAGACTCCAAGGTTCAGGTTAGCGGCCAGTTGGTCAGCGGCTGATGCCATAGAAAATCCGGTACGGGTTTACGTTCAAACGAAAGATTACGCGGTCGCCTGCGCGGCGCCGGACTTTCCGCCCTTGCTTTTTCTCTTCGCCGCGGTCTTCTCGGCCTGAGCCTTGCTGCGCTCGCTGATAGGTTTCGCGATGATCGTCACCGAGCCGCCGGCCTTTTCGACCGCGGCCAGCGCCGCCTTCGAGGCGTGCTGCGCGTCGATGGTGAGCTTGGTCTTGAGTTCGCCGTCGGCCAGGAGGCGCAGGCCGTCATGCGCATGGCGCACGATGCCGGCCTTCACCAGCACGTCGATGGTGACTTTTTCCTTGGCGTCGAGGCGGCCGGCTTCCACGGCGGCCTGCAGTCGGCCCACGTTGACGGGCACGTACTTCTTGCGGCCGATGGAGGTAAAACCACGCTTCGGCATGCGGCGGAACAGAGGCATCTGACCACCTTCGAAGCCTTTGACGGCCACGCCGGTACGCGCCTTCTGACCCTTCACACCGCGACCCGAGGTCTTGCCGAGGCCGGAACCGATACCGCGGCCCAGCAGCTTCGGGCGCTTGGTCGAGCCCGGACGATTACGAATTTCATTCAGTTTCATTGCTTTAATCCTTCACGCGGCGAAACAACTTCAAGTCCCACCGCCGTCCCCGTCTAAGGACACGACGCTGAGATAGGGAGCGTTTCAGGCCTCGTCCACCTTCACCAGGTGTTGCACCTTATTGATCATGCCGCGCACCGCCGGAGTGTCCTCCAGAGTGCTGGTACGGCGGATTTTATTCAGGCCCAGACCGATCAGGGTCTGGCGCTGATATGCCTGACGACCGGCGGCGCTGTGGATCTGCGTCACGGTCACGGTTTTCTTGGCTGCCATGATTTAGGCCCCTTTCGCCGCCGCGGCTTCGTCGCCGCGCTGGCCGATGATGTCCGCGACTTTCTTGCCGCGCTTGTTAGCCACAAGGCGCGGGCTGGTCATGGTCTGCAGCGCCGCGAAGGTCGCCTTCACCATGTTATGCGGATTGTTGCTGCCGACGCTCTTGGCCACGATGTCCTGGATGCCCATGGTCTCGAACACAGCGCGCATCGGACCGCCGGCGATGATGCCCGTACCGGCGGGCGCGGCGCGCAGGATGACCTTGCCGGCGCCGAAGCGACCGTACAGATCATGATGCAGCGTGCGGCCTTCGCGCAGCGGAATGCGAATCATGTTGCGCTTGGCGGCATCGGTCGCCTTGCGGATCGCTTCAGGCACTTCACGCGCCTTGCCCGAACCGTAACCGACGCGGCCTTTGGTGTCGCCGACGAGGACCAGAGCGGCAAACGCAAACCGACGGCCACCCTTTACCACTTTCGCGACGCGGTTGATGTGGACGAGCTTATCGACAAACTCATCATCACGCTCGCCGCCGCGACCGCCGTCACGGCCGCCGCCGTCGCGACCGCCGCCTTCACGACGACCGCCGCGCTCACCGCGCTCGCCGCGGTTATTGCCGCCGCCTGGGCGTTCGCCCCGGCCTGCGCCGCGTTCAGAACTTCCTGGTGTCCGTGCCATCAATATCTTCCTTCAACTTCCCAGCCAACCCGAGCATGTCCACATGCCTGGGTCTTATTTTAATCTTGGTCGCATTTTCCGCGGTGAACCGGTCCCCACTTCACCTGAAAATGCTCCTAGAACGACAGACCGGCTTCGCGCGCCGCATCGGCGAGCGCTTTAATGCGGCCGTGGAACAGGTAGCTGCCACGGTCGAATACGACTTCCTTCACGCCCGCTTTGGTGGCGCGTTCGGCCAGGAGCTTGCCGACTTGCGTTGCACCGTCTTTGCCGGCGCCTTTGGCCTTGCCCTTCAAACCTTCGTCCAGGCTGGACGCCGCGGCGAGAGTGACGCCGTCTTCGTCCTTGATGATCTGGGCGTAGATGTGGCGGCCCGAGCGGAACACCGTCAGACGCGGACGTCCATGAGCGGCGGCTTTTACGGCGAAGCGCGTACGGCCTTTGCGGCGAGCAATGCTTTTGTGTGCTTTGGTCATGACCTATTGCCTTACTTCTTCTTGCCTTCTTTGCGCAGGATGGTCTCGTCGCTATAGCGGATGCCCTTGCCCTTGTAGGGTTCGGGACGCTTGTAGCCACGAATTTCAGCGGCAACCTGACCCACGCGCTGGCGGTTCGCGCCCGACACTTCAATCTGTGTCGCGACCGGGGTCTTCACTTCAATGCCTTCCGGCACGGTGTAGATGACGTCGTGCGAGAAGCCGAGGTTCAAGGTCAGCTTCTTGCCCTGCGCGGCGGCTTTGAAACCGACGCCGGTGATGTCCAGGGTCTTTTTGTAACCTTGGCTCACGCCCTTGACCATGTTGTTGATGGTGGCGCGGGTGGTGCCCCACTGCGCGCGGGCGCGCTTGGTTTCGTTCTTCACCGACACCGAGACCTTGCCGTCTTCAACTTTCGTCTCGACGTCGTCGGTGATGTCGAGCTTCAACTCGCCGAGCTTGCCCTTTACCAGCAAGGTCTTGCCCGCCATCGAGACGGTGACGCCGGCGGGGACGGCGACAGGATATTTACCAACGCGTGACATGAGTTGCTTCCTTCGCGTTAGAATACTTGGCAGAGCACTTCGCCGCCCACGTTCGCCTGGCGCGCTTCCTGATCGGACATAACGCCGCGCGGCGTGGACAGGATGGAAATACCCAACCCGTTGTAGACCTTCTGCAGGTCTTTGATTTTCGCGTAAACGCGGCGGCCCGGCTTCGAGATACGCTCGATTTTGTTAATCACCGGCGTGCCCTCGTTGTACTTGAGGTCGACGCGCAGCTCTTCAACGCCCGAGCGGACTTCATAGCGTTCGAAGCCGCGGATGTAGCCTTCACGTTCGAGAACGCGCAGGAGGTTTTCACGCAGGCCGGAAGCCGGAGTGGTGATGGTCGCTTTGCCGGCGCGCTGTCCGTTACGGATGCGGGTCAACAGATCGGCGACGGGATCGGTTAATGACACGGGGCTATCTCCTTACCAGCTCGACTTGACCATGCCGGGAATCATGCCCTTGGAGGCATATTCACGCAGCTTGTTACGAGCCATCTTGAACTTGCGGTACGTGGCGCGCGGACGGCCCGTGAGTTCGCAACGGTTACGGATGCGCACTTTCGAGGAGTTGCGCGGAACCTGCGACAGCTTCACGACGGCGGCGTAGCGCTCCTCGTCCGGCGTATCGCGGTCCATGATGATCGCCTTCAGCTTCGCGCGTTTCGGCGCGGCCGATTTGACCATGCGGCGACGCTTTTTGTTCCGTTCAACGGTGCTTGTTTTGGCCATATGCCTATTCCCGTCTTATTTCTGGAACGGCATGGAGAAACCTTCGAGAAGCGCATGCGCTTCCGCGTCGGTTTTTGCCGTCGTGCAAATGGTGATGTTCATGCCGCGGACCTTGTCGATCTTGTCGTAGTTGATCTCGGGGAACACGATCTGTTCCTTGAGACCCATGTTGTAGTTGCCGGCGCCGTCGAAGCTCTTGGCGTTGACGCCGCGAAAGTCACGGATGCGGGGCATGGCGATGTTGATCAGACGATCGAGGAACTCGTACATGCGCGTCGCGCGCAGTGTCACCGTGCAGCCGACCATCTGGTCTTCGCGCAGCTTGAAGTTCGCGATCGCCTTGCGGGACTTCGTGATCACCGGCTTTTGACCGGCGATGGCGGTCAGGTTGTCGACCGCGCCTTCGATCTTCTTCTTGTCCTGCGACGCTTCGCCGACGCCCATGTTGATGACGATCTTCGTCAGCTTGGGCACAGCCATCGGGTTCTTGTATCCGAACTTCTCGACCAGCTGCTTACGGACGACGTCCGCGTAATATGTTCTGAGACGGGCCATTGCCTGTGTCCTTCCTAATCGATGACTTCGCCGGAGCGCCGCGCCACGCGCACCTTGGTTTTGTCTTCGAGGATCTTGAAGCCGATGCGGGTCGGCTTGCTGTTCTTGGGGTCGACGAACGCGACGTTCGAAACGTGGATCTTCAGTTCCTTCTCGACGATACCGCCCTGGCTCGTCGGCGACTGGCGCGTATGACGCTTGGCCATATTCACGCCCTGCACGATCAGCTTGTTCTCGGTCGGGAACGCCTTCAGCACGGAGCCGGTCTTGCCTTTATCGCGGCCGGTCAGAACGACGACGTTGTCGCCTTTTTTGATCTTCAACTTGGGCATTAGAGAACCTCCGGCGCCAGACTGACGATCTTCATGAACTTCTTGCCGCGCAGTTCGCGGGTCACGGGTCCGAAGATACGCGTGCCGATGGGCTCGCCCTGCTTGTTGATCAGCACGGCGGCGTTGTGATCGAAACGGATCGAGGTGCCGTCCTGACGGCGCAATTCCTTCGCCGTGCGCACGATGACGGCGCGATGAACGTCGCCCTTCTTCACGCGGCCGCGCGGAATGGCGTCCTTCACGGAAACCACGATAACGTCGCCGATGGCGGCGAAGCGGCGCTTGGAGCCGCCGAGGACTTTAATGCACATAACCCGCTTAGCGCCGGAATTATCTGCAACGTCCAAATTACTCTGCATCTGAATCATGACTATGCGTCCTTAAAACCCTGGGAGTGAGCCGGTTAGAAATTAATCGGCTTTTTCCAGAATCAATTCCCACTTCTTCGTTTTCGAGATCGGCGCGCACTCACGGATACGCACAATGTCGCCGATCTTGGCGGTGTTGTTCTCGTCATGCGCCGCGAACTTTTTGCTGCGGCGGATGAACTTCTTGTAGATGGGGTGCATCATGCGGCGCTCGACCTTCACGACGATCGACTTTTGGCCTTTGTCGCTGACGACGACGCCCTGGAGAATTCGCTTCGGCATTGTTCCTGATCCTTCCCTGCTTACTGAGCCACGTCGCGGCGTTCCCGCAGGATCGTTTTAATTTGCGCGATTTCGCTGCGCACCTTGCCGAACTGGGCGGTGTTGGTGAGCTGGCCCGAAGCCTTCTGGAAGCGCAGATTGAACTGCTCTTTCTTCAGGTCGCCGAGACGGCCTTCCAGTTCCTCATTCTTCTGCGCGCGTAAATCTTGTGCTTTTGCCATGACGGCCGTTCCTTACTAACTTAAGCGCCGATACGGGCGACAACTTTGGTTTTGATCGGCAGCTTCGCGGATGCCAATGCAAAACCCTCACGCGCCATTTCCGCGGACACGCCGTCCACTTCGAACATGATGCGACCCGGCTTAATGCGGCACACCCAAAACTCGGGTGTGCCCTTACCTTTACCCTGACGGACTTCGGCCGGTTTCTTCGACACCGGCACATCCGGGAAAATGCGGATCCACACGCGGCCCTGACGCTTCATGAAGCGGGTCAGCGCGCGGCGGGCCGCTTCGATCTGGCGCGACGTGACGCGCTCAGGCTCAAGGGCCTTCAGGCCGTAAGAGCCGAAGTTCAGCGAGAAACCGCCCTTGGCGTTCCCGTGAATGCGGCCTTTGAAAGCCTTGCGGAATTTAGTGCGTTTCGGTTGAAGCATCGACATTTTAGCTATCCGTTTCCATCAGGGCGCCTCAGCGTCCGATTGATCTGTCTTACTGCGGGCGACCCGTGTGACCGGGGTTCGTGCCACCACCTTGTTCGGCGGCGCGCTTGTCCTGCGCCATCGGGTCGTGTTCCAGAATTTCGCCCTTGAAAATCCAAACCTTCACGCCGCAGGTGCCGTAGGTGGTGAAAGCCGTGCCTTCGCCGTAATCGACATCGGCGCGCAGGGTGTGCAGCGGCACACGGCCTTCGCGATACCATTCGACGCGGGCGATTTCAGCGCCGCCGAGACGGCCGGCGCAGGTGATACGAATGCCTTCGGCGCCGAGACGCATGGCGGCCTGCACGGCGCGCTTCATGGCGCGGCGGAACGCCACGCGGCGCTCCAGCTGCTGCGCGATGTTTTCGGCGACCAGGGCGGCATCGATTTCCGGTTTGCGGATTTCAACGATGTTCAGATGAACTTCGTTGCCGGTCATCTTCTGCAGTTCCTTGCGTATCACTTCGATGTCCGCGCCCTTCTTGCCGATCACGACACCCGGCCGGGCGGTGTGAATGGTCACGCGGGCCTTCTTGGCCGGACGCTCGATGATCACGCGGCTGACGCCCGCCTGCATCAGGCGCTTTTTCAGATAGTCGCGGATTCTGATGTCTTCATGCAGCAACTGACTGTAGGCGCCGCGGCTGGCGTACCAACGCGAATCCCACGTGCGGTTGATGCCGAGACGCAGCCCGACCGGATTTACTTTCTGACCCATTAGGCGGTCTCCCTCTTCTCACGAACAATGATCGTGAGATTGCTGAACGGTTTTTGGATCGCGCCGGCCCGGCCGCGCGCGCGGGCATGGAAGCGCTTCATGATCAGCGCCTTGCCCACATAAGCTTCGGCGACGATCAGTTGATCGACGTCGAGCTGGTGGTTGTTCTCGGCGTTCGCGATGGCTGATTCCAGCACCGTCTTCACTTCCACCGCGATGCGGCGCGGCGAGAACGACAGGGCGGCCAGCGCGGCTCCGGCGGTCTTGCCGCGGATGAGCTGCGCCATCAGGTTCAACTTACGCGGCGAAACGCGCATCGAGCTGGAGAAAGCCCGGGCTTCTGTGTCGGCGACGCGGCGCGGAGCGCTTTTCTTGCTCATGACTTAGTCCTTCTTCGCGGACGCCGGCGCTGCCTTTTTATCGGCGGCGGTGTGGCCATGGAACATACGCGTCGGCGCAAATTCACCGAACTTGTGGCCGATCATATTTTCGGTCACCAGGACTGGGACATGCTTGTGCCCGTTGTGGACGCCAAAAGTGAGGCCCACAAACTGCGGCAGGATTGTCGAACGACGCGACCAGGTTTTGATCACATCATTGCGCCCCGACGTACGGACGGTTTCTGCCTTCTTAAGCAGGTAACCATCGACAAAAGGGCCTTTCCAAACTGAACGTGCCACGTTCGATCTCCGTTTCTAAATTCGTCTCGTTGATCCGCGCTTAGGCTTTCTTCGCCAGGTGGCGGCTGCGCATGATCAGGTTCTGCGTCTTCTTATTCGTGCGGGTACGTTTGCCCTTGGTCGGCTTGCCCCACGGCGTGACCGGATGACGGCCGCCCGAGGTCTTGCCTTCACCACCACCCAACGGGTGATCGACCGGGTTCATGGACACACCGCGCTGGTGCGGCTTGAAACCCAGCCAGCGCATACGGCCAGCCTTGCCGTAGTTGACGTTCTGGTTGTCGGGGTTGGACACCGCGCCGACAGTGGCGATGCACTCGGCGCGCACCAAACGCACCTCGCCCGAGGACAAGCGGATCTGGGCATAACCGGAGTCCTTACCGATGAGCTGCGCGTAGCAGCCGGCGGAACGCGCGATCTGACCGCCGCGGCCGAGCTTCAGCTCAACATTATGAACAATGGTGCCGACCGGCATGTTCTTCAGCGGCATGGCGTTGCCGGGCTTAATGTCGGCGGTGTCGGAAGCGACGACCTTGTCGCCGGCCTTCAGACGCTGCGGCGCCAGGATGTAGGCCTGCTCGCCGTCTTCATAGCGCACGAGCGCGATAAAGGCCGTGCGATACGGATCGTATTCCAGGCGCTCGACGGTCGCGGTGACGTCGCGCTTCTTGCGCTTGAAATCGACCAGGCGATAGCGCCGCTTGTGACCGCCGCCCATGAAACGGCTGGTGATCTTGCCGGTGTTGTTACGCCCGCCCGTGGAGTGCATGCCTTCGGTCAGCGCCTTAACGGGCTTGCCCTTGTGCAGATCGCTACGGTCGATCAGGACCGTATTGCGGAGCGACGGTGTAATCGGGTTAAAAGTTTTCAGCGCCATGACTTAGAGTCCCGTGGTCACATCGATCGACTGGCCCGCGGCCAGCGTAACGATGGCTTTCTTTACGTCGTTGCGCGTGCCGAGACGGCCGCGGAAACGCTTCTGCTTACCTTTAGTGATCAGCGTGTTCACGGCCGTGACGTTGACCTTGAACAGAGTTTCGATGGCCAGCTTGATCTGCGGCTTGGTCGCCTTCAGCGGCACGCGGAACGCAACCTGATTATGCTCGGACATCATGGTCGCTTTTTCGGTGATCAGCGGCGCGAGCACGAAGTCGTACAGCGCGGGATCGATCGGGCCGCCAGCCTTAGGGGCGGGTGCGGCCTTCTTCGCTTTGGGTTTAGCTTTTTCCGCACTCATTTCAGGCGCTCCTCAAGCTTTTCGACTGCGGCCTTGGTAAGCACGAGCGTGTCACGGCGCAGGATGTCGTAAACGTTGGCGCCCTGGCTCGCCAGAACGTCGATGCCCTTGATGTTGCGCGCGGCGCGGGCGAAGCCCTCGTCCACGGCGCCATCGATGATCAGGACAGAGGTCCAGCCCAGCTTCTTGAAGCGCTCGGCCAGACTCTTGGTCTTGGCCTTCTTCTCGGAAGCGTCTTCGATGATGACGAGCTTGCCGTTCTTCGCTTTGGAAGACAGCGCGCTCTTCAGGCCCAGCGCACGGATCTTCTTCGGCAGGCTATGAGCATGGCTGCGCACGACCGGTCCGAAAATCACGCCGCCGCCGCGCATCTGCGCAGAACGCATCGAACCCTGACGGGCGCCGCCCGTACCCTTCTGCTTGAAGGGCTTCTTGCTGGTGCCGCTGACTTCGCTGATGACTTTGGCTTTATGCGTGCCGGCCTGACGCTTGGCGAGCTGCCAGCGCACGACGCGCTGCAGGATATCGCCGCGCACTTCGGCGCCGAACACGGCATCCGCCACATCGACCGAGCCGACGCTCTTTTTATCGAGATTGATGACGTCCAACTTCATGGCCGTTAACCCTTCTTGGCCTTCAGATCGGCCGGTTGCGGCGCGACCTTCGGCAACTTCTGCTTCACGGAGTCGCGCACGAGCACGTAACCGCCGGGATTTCCAGGCACCGCGCCCTTGACGAAGATAAAGCCCTTGGCGTCATCGACCGAAACAACCTGCAGGTTCTGGGTGGTGACGCGCTCGTCGCCCAGGTGACCCGCCATCTTCTTGCCTTTGAACACGCGGCCCGGATCTTGACGCTGACCGGTCGAACCATGCGAACGGTGCGAAACCGACACGCCGTGCGAAGCTTCCAGACCCGAGAAGTTCCAGCGCTTCATCGGACCGGCGAAGCCTTTACCGATGGTGGTGCCGGTCACATCGACATACTGGCCGGCGATGAAGTGCGAGGGCGCCAATTGCGCGCCGACGTCCAGCATCTTGTCCGCGCCGACGCGGAACTCGACGAGCTTACGCTTCGGTTCGATATTCGCCTTGGCGTACTGGCCCTTCAGGGCACGGTTGACGCGCTTGGACTTGCGCGTGCCGATGCCGAGCTGGACAGCCGTGTAGCCGTCTTTTTCCTGAGTGCGCTGAGCAACCACCTGCACGCCGTCAACCTTAAGCACGGTGACGGGTACGTGGTTACCCTCCGCGGTGAACAGGCGGGTCATACCCACCTTTTGAGCAACGATACCGGAACGCATGTGTCCCACCTTAATCTTTCGCCTTAGAGCTTGATCTCGACGTCGACGCCGGCCGCGAGGTCGAGCTTCATCAGCGCGTCCACGGTTTGGGGCGTCGGATCGACGATATCGAGCAGACGGCGATGCGTACGAATTTCGAACTGTTCGCGCGACTTCTTATCGACGTGCGGCGAACGGTTGACCGTGAATTTTTCAATTCGCGTCGGCAAGGGAATCGGGCCACGCACCTGGGCGCCCGTGCGCTTCGCCGTGCTGACGATCTCTTTCGTGGACTGATCCAGCACACGATGGTCGAACGCCTTAAGGCGGATGCGGATGTTTTGACTGTCGATCATGGCCTAATACCCAAAAGTAAGCGGCACCCGCCGGACGGCGGATGCCGCGTGTCTCACTTAACTACTCAATAATCTTGGCGACGACGCCCGAACCGACGGTGCGGCCGCCTTCGCGGATGGCGAAGCGCAGGCCTTCGTCCATGGCGATCGGGGCGATCAGGTTCACCGTGATCGACAC
>JAIEMI010000028.1 GCA_019752235.1 Rhodospirillaceae bacterium | reverse complement strand
GGCGAGTCTACCACCGAAATCGTCGCTCCCGCCTTCGTTCGTGTCCTCGACGCGGTTGCGCTCGCGGTACTGAACGCCGATCTGACGACGGCCCACGCGGCGGCTCAGGCGGCGGAACGGGAAAGCACGCGCCTGACGCGCCTGGCAGCGCAGGATGCAAGCGTTTCACGACAGGCTGCCGAGTCCGCTGCCGCGCAGGCGGCCGGCGTTTTAGCGCGCGAACAGGCTATAGCGCAAAGGCTCGCCGTTGAGTGGGCTCCCGGGCTGGCGTCCATGAAGGCCCATCAACGCGCGGCTCTCATTGACGATATCGTAGCGGGCAAGGCTGCGCTGCTCCGTGCCGACGCTCCGGGCCTCATCATAAGCGGCGACGAACGCCTGACTATCATACTTGATGGAGATTTGATGGTCCGGGCGGAAACGCTCGGTCGCAGCGGTGCCGTTGATTCGCGTATGCAAACTCTCGGGCTTCTCGCAGTCGTCCGTGGGTCAGAAGCGCGCCAATTGGCCTCTGGCCGCGTTCTTGACGGCCGGCTCTCTGCGGACGCTCGGCGCTCGGGGATGATCCTTCCGCGAAGTGCGATTATTAGAACTGATGGCCACAACTGGGTCTACATCAAAACAAGCGCCGAAAGCTTCGAGCGCCGGGAGATTGCGAATGCTACCCGGACAGGCGAAGGATGGTTTGTGATAAACGGGTTTTTGCCCAAAGACCTCGTCGTCACCAAGGGTGCCGGATCAGTATTCGCGGTGGAACGTGCCACCATCTCTGTCAGAGCGAACTGACAATGCTCGCTAAAATCGTCTCCTTATCGTTGCGATATCCCCGCCTCGTGGCGCTTGGCGCCGCTCTCACCATTTTCTACGGGGGCCTCCTGCTGAGCCATGCACGGTTTGAGGTATTTCCCGAATTCGTGCCGGCCCAGGCGAGCGTCCAAGTCGAGGCGCCAGGATTTACTGCGAGCCAGGTTGAACTTCTTATCACCCAACCAATTGAGCAATCGATAAATGGCGCAACCGGCGTTGCAACGGTTCGATCAAAATCGATCCAAGGCTTGTCCGTCATCGATGTCACTTTCCGTGCCGGCGAAAGCCCTTACCAGGCACGCCAGGTCGTCGCCGAACGCATCGCACAAGCCACGGCACGCCTGCCCGCAGGTATCGGAGCGCCGACCTTGTCGCCTCTCACCTCCTCCACAATGGACCTTTTGAAGATTGGTCTGGTGAGCGAAAAATTGAGTCCAGCAGAGTTGCGGGACTACGCGCAATGGACACTCAAACCGCGGTTGCTGTCCACGGCGGGCGTTGCGCGAATAAATATCTTTGGCGGCGACCTTGATCGCATCGAAATACGCACTCGTATTGCGGATCTCATCGCTCGAAATCTAACACTTAGGGATGTGACGACGGCCGTACAGTCTGCAACCTTAATTCGAGGCGGCGGTTACGCCGATACCAGCTCACAGCGCATCTTGATCGAGCCGCGCGGTTCCGCGTTCGCCGCTTCCGATTTAGCGACTGCTGTCGTAGCACCTTCGACGGCGAGCCCGGTGCGTCTTTCCGACGTGGCGGATGTCCTAAATGCCGCCAGCCCAAAGTTTGGCGATGCTCTAGTCATGGGACGACCTGGCGTTCTCCTTGCCCTGTCCACTCAATACGGGGCGAATACGCTGACTGTCACAAGGGACGTAGAGGCAGCGCTTGCTGAATTAAGTCCGTCGATGGAAGCGAAAGGCATCGCTGTTTATCCGGCTCTCCATCGTCCGGCGAATTTTATCGAGACGGCGCTGGAGGGAGTCCGCAACGACCTGTTGATCGGCGCATTCCTAATATTTATCGTACTGAGTGCTTTTACGCGCGATTGGCGTATCGCGTTAGTAGCCTTTGTCTCAATCCCGTTTTCCTTGCTCGCGGCGATCATTGTCTTTGATATTTTCGGGACAACTGTGAACACGATGATCCTTGGTGGCCTCGCGGTAGCGCTTGGGGTGGTGATCGACGACGCAGTCATTGGGGCGGAAAATATACTCCGCAGGCTCCGAGAACACCGAACCCGCGACGTTCGCGATGTTATCTTGGACGCGGTCATCGAAGTCCGCGCACCCGTAGTCTACGCGACGCTTATTTTGACACTGACCATGGCCCCTGTTCTTTTTCTGTCAGGACTCCAAGGCGCTTTCTTCTCCCCACTGGCACTTTCATTTGTTCTGGCGATCTTTGCGTCCTTAATTGTCGCCGTCACTTTGACCCCCGCTCTCGCTCTTCTTCTCCTGGGCAAGACAACGGCGCCGCAAGAACCGAAGTTTATTCACGCCATTAAGTCGATTCATGGTCGTCAGATTGAAAGGATCATGGAGCGTCCCAAGGAATGCCTAGCGGCGACGCTTACGCTCAGCGTTCTGGCTCTTGGCGCCTTCGCGGCGTTTGGGGGCGAGCTATTGCCGGCTTTCCGCGAACGTCACTATGTACTCTCGGTAGCTGGACCCAGCGGCGCATCGATCGAGTGGATGAAATCGGTTGGTGTCCGTATGTCGAGTGATCTGTTGGCAATACCGGGCATCGCAACCGTTGAACAACAGATCGGTCGCGCAGAGGCGGGAGAAGATACATTTCCGCCAAATGCGAGCGAATATCACGTCGAACTGGATAAGGTCAGCGGTACGGGAGAGGAGCGGATTCTTCGAGATATACGAGCTGTCCTCGCTTCTTATCGCGGCCTCGAAACAGAAGCGCTGACGTTTCTCGGGGATCGGATCGGGGAGTCCCTCTCCGGAGAAACTGCCGCCATCGCTATTAGCGCGTACGGACCGGACTTGAATGAGCTTGACCGGGTTGCGGCCTCAATTGCGGAGGCCATGAAAGGCGTACCCGGCGCTGTGGATGTGCGCGTCCAGACGCCGCCCGGCTTGCCGATCATGGCGCTCGAACTCGACTCTCAAAAGCTGGCGTTGCGTGGCGTTAGTGCTGGAGACGCTTACGAGGCGATTGGAGCGGCCTCTCAAGGCCTATTCGTTACACAGGTGGCCGACGGCCAGCGTGTCATAGACGTTGTGGTAACTGCACCAGCGCAAAATGTGCGCGACCCGGAGGACATCGGCGCTGTTCCAGTACGCGGTCCGGACGGTGCTATGGCATCGATCACCGATGTCGCAAACGTCTTTTTAACGACCAATCGCGCAACGATCAGTCATGATGGCGGTCGCCGCCGTCAAGTGATAACTGCGAACGCATCTACGAGAGATGTTGTCGGTCTATCGAGCGCTATACGAGCCGCCATCGCCGCTAAGGTAAAACTCCCTTCTGGGGTCTACCTTGGCTATTCGGGGGTGGCCGAGGGTCAAGCGGCTGCACAACAGGAGTTGTTGACGAATGTAGCGATGGCCGGCATCGGCATTATGGTTGTGCTGGTCGTCGCTTTTGGGGGCGGCAGACCCGCGATCCTGATCATCTCAAGCGCGCCGTCCGCCCTGGTAGGCGGGGTGCTAGTTGTGGCGATTTCCGGGAGCGTTGTGTCGCTTGGCTCGCTGGTTGGATTTGTTACCTTGTTCGGGGTCGCGGCCCGCAACGCCATCCTCCTCGTCGCTCACACGGACTACCTCGTTTCGGAGGAAGGTGCGCCGTGGACGCCCGCAACCATCATTCGCGCGACTTCGGAACGCCTCACCCCCATTCTTATGACCGCGCTGGTCACCGCCCTTGGAATGCTGCCGTTAGCGCTGGGGTCGGGTGAGGCTGGCCGAGAAGTCCAAGGCCCTATGGCATCGGTGATTCTTGGGGGACTGTTTACCTCGACGGCGATGACGCTTATCCTTTTACCGCCGCTCATTTATGCCTATCGATGGGCTCCGGCGTTACGTCCGCCTGCCCACAGTCCAAGCCCGGTAGAGGCAACCTGACGAATGCGTATCCTGCTGATAGAGGACGATGCTGAGACGGCGCGTTACATCGTAACCGGTCTAACGCGTGAAGGATTTAGTGTCGACTGCGCCGATAACGGCGTTGATGGGCTCCATCTTGCGACGGACAGTCCTCCCGATCTAATGATTATCGATCGAATGCTGCCACGCCTGGATGGCGTTTCTCTACTCAAAGCCTCACGGTCGGCTGGGGTTAAGGCGCCGGTGATCGTTTTGACGGCCCTCGGTGCCGTCGAAGACCGCGTCGAAGGGATCGAGGCTGGTGCTGACGATTATCTCGTCAAGCCATTTGCCTTTTCTGAACTGCGAGCGCGTGTCAACGCACTGCTCCGCCGTCCGCCGCTCCGGGAGGAGAAATCTAAGCTTGCAGTCGGCGATATACACCTCGACCGCTTTGGTCGGTGCGTATCCAGAAACGGCCATGAAATTAAGTTGCAAGCGCGAGAGTTCCAATTGTTGGAATTTTTGATGCTGAATGAAGGCCGCGTCGTCACCCGTACCATGCTCCTGGAGGAGATCTGGGGATTTCGGTTCGATCCCGGCTCAAATATCGTCGAATCTCACATCAGCCGGTTGCGGGCAAAAATGGGTGGCGGTAAAGCCCTGATCGCGACTGTAAGGGGAGCCGGCTATGTCATCAAAACGGGCTAACGCCTGGTTTATTTCCTCAAGCCTCCGGCTATCGTTTCTTTACGCAATTTTGCTTGGTGCCGCGTTCGCATTGACCGCGTTGATCGTTTGGCGAACGGCAACAGTGATGGCTGAAAGCGACCTTCGTCAGAGGATAAGCCTAGAGATTGACGCGATTGGACACGAACTCGACGTGGAGGGCCTGGAGGCCGCGGCGGCCGCGATCTCGGCCCGTGCCGAGCGGCCAGGCGCGCCCGAATACTGGTTAACGGATCAAACAGGTAAGCGGTTGGTCGGTGATCTTTCTTCGCTCGAAGGACCGAACGGCTGGCGCACCGTCACCCTGGACGGGGGAATGGCCGGCGGCGAGGGGCGAGAGGACTTAATCGTCCTTACGCGCACCTTTCCCGGCGGCGCGAGATTATCGGTTGGAGAAGATCCGGCCAGGGCTCGCCACACAATCGGTCAAACTATCGCGATCCTTGGAGCGGTCGGCGTCGTAAGCGTCCTTCTGGTCTTGGTCGCCGGGTATCTTGTGACACGCTCCAGCCTGAAACGGCTCGAGGATATGACAGAAGTTCTCAATCGCGTAAGTGCTGGCGACCTTTCGGCACGTACTTCTATTCGCCCACGTATTCTTATCGCTGATGTTGATTATATCGGCGACGGAATCAACCAGATGCTCGACCGAAACCAACGGCTCGTGGAAGGTTTGAGGCAGGTCTCGCGTGATATTGCTCACGATTTGCGCACGCCCCTTTCGCACTTACGCCAACGCCTTGAGAGCGCACGATCATCCGTTGGGATCTCCAAAGATCAAGAGATTGATGCCGCGGAAGAAAAAGCAGCCCAAATTATAAAGACATTCGATGCGATTCTTCGACTCGCAGATATCGAAGCAGGTTCCGCCAAGGCCCGTTTCACCCATATCGAGCTCTGCGAGATCGTGGACACCGTCGTTGATGCCTATAACCCGGATATAGAACAGGGCGGACGAAGTGTACGGGTGGAATGCGAGCAAAAAGCGGTTGTTTGGGGTGACTGCGAGCTCTTGACGCAGGCGCTGGCGAATCTGATCGAAAACGCCCTGCGGCACACCGCTGTCGGAACAGAGATTTCCGTGACGGTAAAGAACAGTTCCCATCCGACCCTAGCGGTGGCGGACAACGGGCCGGGAATACCCCTCATGCATCTTCAGCATGTCAAACGTCCTTTTGTCAGAGTCGATTCAAGCAGAGGGGGAGCTGGGGTTGGCCTCGGCCTGAGCATCACAAACGCCATCGCTGAACTGCATTCCGCGAAATTCGAAATCAGCAACTTGAATCCTGGACTTCTCGCCCAAATCGCGTTTCCGAAGCAAGCTGCCTGACGGACGTTATTGCGGGTGGGCGTTGGGCACAGCGTGGGCCCTTTTGTGTTGGTCCGTGGCCGAATGATACGCAGAAAGCAAACGCCCATGGTTGATTGGCACACAATTGGGGCGACGCAGTTGTCAGAGGACAGTACCATGGCCGAGGTACGCGGGATAGGTCACATGGTCCCCGATGACCTGGGTCCCAGTTCGATTGCCGGCGATTAAGTTACGGCATGGTGATATTCGGTCACGCCAGCTTCTTTGGCGCGAAATCGAGCATGACCTTGAGGCCCGGTTCATTGTCTGCAAGTGCAATCGTGATGCCGTGAATGTCTGCGACCGCCGCAACCAACGACAATCCGAGCCCGCTGCCCGCGGTCGACCGACTCCGCTCCATCCTAAAGAAGCGCTGAAATACCTTCTTCTGCGCCTGCGCCGGGATTCCTGGACCGTTGTCGGTGACGGTACCGATCGATCCCGCTGACTTACGCTTCAGAGCTAGCTCAATATGCGTTCCTTCCGGTGTGTGCCGGATCGCGTTTTCGACAAGATTGGCGAGCATCTGCGTCAACAGTTCGCGATCGCCACGAACATGGATGCCGGGCTCAATGAAGGCTGCAAACGTCCTTTTCGACTCCTCAGCGACCGCGCCATATGTTTCCACGATCGACTGGAACACACTCGATATATCGACGATGGTGAATGCGGCTCTCCGGGTGCCGGCTTCGATCTGCGCGATACGCAATAGCGCTGCAAATGTCTTAAGGAGCGCGTCAGTGTCGGCAATCGCCTCATCGACAGCAGCCTCGTAGTCCTCGATGCAACGGGCGTCGAGCCGCGCACCCTCCAGCTTCTGGCGGAGGCGACTGAGCGGTGTCCGCAAATCATGAGCTATGTCGCTGGAGACCTGTCGCAGACTCTCCATCAGCACCTGGACGCGGTCGAGCATCTCGTTGAGATTGAGAGCGAGACGGTCGAGTTCGTCGTCCGCCCCTCGCGTCGGCACGCGATCGGAAAGCCTACCATCGATGATGGTCCGCATCGTCCGATTGATTGCGTCGACACGCCGCAGGAAGCCGAAGCTGAGTATGGCGCCCCCCAGGACGCCGAGCAAAACCGTGACGGCGACCGCCCAACCGAAAGCGCGAACAATCGCTTCCTGGACCTCGACCATCCGATAAACGTCTTCGCCAACAATTAAGAATGAGCGATCTGACAGCGTAGTGCCAAAAGCAAGTAACTGGTGCTCTTCATCATCTTCGGGAACACCATCGGAATCGCCGCCTCTTCCTGGTGGTGCGGGCAGTGTCTGCCAGCCGTCTCGGGCCGCAGGGTTAGGCAGATTCCCGGCGATTTTCCGACCCACAGGATCGAGCAGCACGTAAAAAGTGGTTCGATGGGGGCCAGACTCAATTCGCCGTTCGATGGTGTCGACCGCATGCGCGATTCCTCCACTCCGATAGTCCTCGACGAGCGCAGCAACCTCATCTTCGACATTTGAGGCAAGCTGTTGACGGAGCGCACCGCTGACGATCCAGTAGATCACACCGAACAGAACGAGCACGGACACGCCAAATAGGCCTGCATAAAGTGCAGCAAGACGAAAGCCGGTGGTACGGAAGAGTCTATTCAGGCCCACGGAGACAATATCCCGAGCCGCGCACGGTATAAATGAGTTCAGTGTCGAAACCCCGATCAACCTTGCTGCGAAGACGACTGATATGCGTCTCGACCACGTTGGTCTGCGGATCGAAGTGGAAGTCCCACACGTTCTCAAGCAGCATGGTTCTGGTGACGACACGGCCCGAATTGTGTATCAAATACTCTAGGAGCTTGAATTCCTGCGGCTGCAGTTCGATCCGCCGTCCGGCGCGAACGACCATTCGTTTCAAGAGGTCCATTTCCAGATCTGCGACGCGCAGCGTCGTCTCGACGGCGCTCACTGGTGGTCGTCGAGCAAGCGCGTTGATGCGAGCGAGCAATTCTGCGAAGGCAAAAGGCTTGACGAGATAGTCGTCCCCCCCGGCCTCCAAGCCCTCGACCCGATCATCGATCCCGCCAAGTGTGGTCAGGAACAGGACCGGCGTCTTTATTCCCGCACCACGTATTGTCTTGACGATGCCGAGGCCGTCCAAGCCTGGCAGCATGCGGTCAACAATCATAACCTCGTAGGACTCACCGGCCGCCAGAAACAGACCATCGCGACCGTTCGACGCATGATCGATGACATGCCCATGTTGTTGCAGGCTCTTGATGATGTGCTGCGCCGTCCCAACATCATCCTCGATAAGTAATATCTTCATTGCAATCTCTAGAACAAAATGAAGCTACAACTGGATTCAGTTGTAGCACTTTATTAATGAGCGCTTCTTGCCGCCCTTTGTCGAAAGATCAGGATGCAGGCCACAATGAAAACCAGAAGCACGGCTGATGCTGAGTAGCGGCTTAACGCCAACCCACCAGCATCTAGGGGTTTATCGAGAAAATCTCCAACGACCGCACCGAGTGGCCGCGTGAGAATGAATGCCGCCCAGAAAAGCAAGGTTCTTGATGTGTTTGTCCAGTAGTACCCTGCAACAACGAGCGCCAGCAGAGCACTGAAGATCAGCGCCCCACCGCCATAACCAATGCCAGCCGTGTCCGCAGTCCAATCACCGAGGGCAGTTCCTAATGTCTGGGAAAACATGATCGTCATCCAATAGAACATCTCGGCTTTCGGAGAGCTCACGGTCTCCACCGATACTGAACCCAGCGCGCGGTACCAAATTAAAAGAGATGCCAAAAGAAGCGTGAACAGGAGGGCGCTGCCGCCGGCATAGCCAATCCCCAGCGAGCGGTCGACAAAGTCTGCTAGAGTCGTCCCCACCGTCGTAGTGGCGATAATCGTTGCCCAGTAGAGATACGGGTGAAAACGTTTTGCGGAAATTTGAGCTATAACGGCGGCGATAAAAATTGCTGCAAAAATCCCGGTGCTGATTAGATAGCCCAGATTCATGGACATCGACACCGCGTCGCCACCAGTTTCTCCCAACGTGGTGGCCGCGATTTTCATTATCCAAAAAAGCAGCGTGACCTCAGGAACTTTGGTTAGACTATTTTCTACTGTGCTGTTCATATCTCACTCTCTAAGCGTTCGGCCCTTATAGGCACTATCGACACAGCGCGCGGGCGATGGAAAACCACCCCACTTTGCTCCGATCTTTAATCTCCCCCATATTGAGCCAATTTTCTCGGCCTTGCTCGCCCATTTTAGATTGCTGTCGCGGCAATGGGCTTTACCGCGGAAAAATTGGCCTTATTCACCTATATAGCCGCCGTCGTCGCCATAGTATCGCGCCACCGATCATTAGCGGCAGACCGAGCGCCACCGGAAGAACTCGCAGCGATTCGACCACTGGCTTCTGACGGACGGTGAAGTCCGCGAAGGGGCTCGCGACTAAGCCGGCGCCGTGACGGCTAACCGCGCTCACGACAACGCGGTATTCTCCGGCTTGGATCAGCCGTATTGGCCAGTCGGTTTCAAGAGTCTGGCCCGGAGCGATAGATGCCTCGGTGACGGCCTTGTGTGCGCTCCAATCCTCCAGGTCGAGGGGTTGCTCCTTACCCTTGTCGATCTGCACAAGGCTGATCCAAGCGATGAGCCCATCGATCGGCGCGTTGCCGTCGTTGCGGATCACCGTATGGAAGGAGAGATTATCGCCCATCTGCGGCGCAGAGGGATTCCCACTGCCGGCCCGGAGATCGACCGACAGGCTCCCCGCCGATGCGACACTCGCCGAGAGCAGGAATCCGACGGCGAGCAGTATGGTCGCGAGATTCATGATGACCTCCTTCAGCGGGCGATCCGGCGGAAGCCGGATCGCGCCAGCCAGAGTGTTAGAAAGAGCCAGATGGCCGCGACAGCGATGTGGGACCACTGGCCCAGGATCGTTTGAGAGTCGATGATCACTGCGTCGAAGGCATTGACCGCCGCAGAGAACGGATTGACGGCGTCGAACCCGCGCCCGATCGTTGATTGACGGAGGCTGGGCCCGATCAGCAGCGGACTGGCGGACAGCATGAGCGTAACTAGACCCATCAGAAGCCCCGCGCGCGCCGAGGTAAGTCGTGCGCCGAGGGCCATACCGAGAAACCCGAAACCGAGCACCACCGGCGAGCCCAGCAGGCCAAGAACGACCATTCCCTGCCAGAGGTTCTGGCCCGTGCTGCCGACGGCCCAGAGATAGGGCAAAGCGAGGGCGTACATCACGGCCCAGGCGATGGCGACGCCACCCAGCTTGCCCGCGAGGATCGTATCCCGCGAAACAGGTGTCAGAAGGAGTGGGATGAGGCTCCCTCTCTCGCGTTCGCCCGCCACGGCATCGACACCGACGACCAGGGCGAGAAGTCCGCCGAGCGCGGTCACTATGCCGACCATGGCGTAGACCACCTGGGCGTTATCCAAAAGGCTCAGTTCGGTGTTGCTCACGAGTAACAGCCCGAATGCGGAAAGCGCGGCTGCGAGGGCCATGAGCCATGCGAACCCGCGTTGGCTTAGGAGCAACTCGCCGGCCTCCTTGCGGGCGATCAGGGACGTGGCGTTCATGCCGCCCTCCGTTCGGTTAGCGTCAGATATAGGTCTTCGAGACCGCCGCCCTCGTGCCGAATCTCAGCAATGGGCCAGCCACGGAAGAGGAGTTGGCGCCAAGCGGTGTCCGGTGCGACATCTGGGTTCAGATCGACGACACACCATTCGCCCTCATGCGCCACGACGGATACAGGCACTTTCTCGGCAATTGCAGGCGGCCGTTCGCCCGTCAGGCGAAGGCGAAACCGCACCGGGCGGTTCTCCTCGCGAATGAGATCAGCAATGGTGCCCTCTGCAACGGTACGTCCATCGACAATGATCCCGACGCGTCGGCACAGCCGGTCTACGTCGTCAAGAAGGTGCGTGCAGAGCAGGATGCCGACACCGTGTCCTGCCAGGTGGAGCAGAAGGTCGTGGATTTCTCGGCGCCCGCGTGGATCAAGACCGTTCGTCGGCTCGTCTAGAACGAGTAGCTTCGGGTTCGCTATGAGAGCGCGGGCCAGGCCAAGTCGCTGGCGCATGCCGCGTGAGTAAGTGCCGATCGGCTGTCGAAGCCGTGGCGCGAGCCCCACGGACGAAAGCCGATCTCGCAAATCATTCGGCTCCAAATGGCGTGCATGGAGCTCTGAGAAGAAGCCGAGATACTCCTCGGCCGACATCCAGTCGTAGAATCCGTTCTGCTCCGGCAGAACGCCGAGACTGCCGTAGATCTCGTGTGCCGCCCGGCGTGGGTTTTGGCCAAAAACCCGGACTTGGCCGCTGTCCGGCTTCAGGAGTCCGAGTGCCACGGCGATCGTCGTACTCTTGCCTGCCCCGTTCGGACCGAGCAGGCCATATATTTCTCCCTCGCCGAGCGATAGGTTTACGTCATGCAGAATGACGGTACTGCCGAGCGAAGCGCTAAGCTTGTCGATCTCGATAAGCATGGTCAGTCTCCAGGGAACAACTTGCGGCGAGGGAGGTCTGGTCCGCGCGAATGCACGGACCAGCTTGATCGGACGATCTCAGTCCTCGTTGTGTTCGCCCTTCTCGCCGCCGGCGACCTTTAGGACCTTGCCATCAGCGCTGGCTATCATGACTTTGTGCACGGCATTGTCTTTAGCCACTTCAACCTCGAACCGCATGGTGCCGCCCTCGTTGTCGAAACTCGCCTCGATTGCCTTGCCGCCGATGTGCTGTTCGGCCGTTGCGATGGCCGCTGCGAGCGTCGTCGATGATGCACCGAGCCTGATGAATTCGTCACGATCTGCCCTATCGAAAACCTTGGAGATCAAACCCTCGTCCTCGCTCCGCACCACCTGTCCCGACACCGGATCGACGAAAACTTCGGAAATTCTGTCCTTCGATATCGTTTTGACTTCGTAAAGGTATGTCCCCTTTTCCTTCTCAACCTCGATCTTCATAGCGCGTCCGCCCGTCTGCTGCTCAGCCGCGGCAATCGCTTGGACAATCGAAGTCTTGGCCCCGAGTACTGCGGCGACTTCTGGACCGTGCTCGTTGTCACCGCTTGCAGCGAGGGTCGCCCCGCTGGTGCCGAGGGCGAACAACGCTACCATCGTTGCCGGAAGTAACTTCGAACGAAACATGGCTATTCTCCTGGTGCTATCTGGCCCGCCCGATGCGAACCGGTACTGCGGATAGTCGGAGATTTAGCGTTGGCGGGCTGTTGACCCATCTATACCGATTGGTAATCTTAGCCGTGAGAATCGCGTGACAACCACCACCACCTAGGCCCGGCAGGTCACAAATGAGGCGAAGCAGATTCTAAGATTGAGCCGCTCATTCCGTGCTGGGAACAAACTCAGCACGTCATCCCGATGCATCGAAATGTCGAAGGCCAGGGATTCGCCTTCTAAGCTTTTCCTCTTTGGAGGCAAAATTTCGAAGCGCTGCTCCATTGAGCTTTCCAAGGAGCGAGAGTTGATCGACTGCTATCGGAGATGTAATCAACAGACCTCCGACATTTAATCCTAACTATGCCAAGATTTGGTCGGCGAGCCGGCTTGGCTGCATCCCCCATAAGCGGCTATTTCTGACCCTGAGAGCCGGCTCGCACCATTTTTGGTGAAGATGCCTGCTACCGGCGCAGTTGTTCCTACCCCAAGCCTATCGGGCCTGTTTTTCGTAACCCACTGGGCTCAGTTCTCGCGCGGTGGGCAACCCTGGTGTTCGATATATTCCAGGCTGATCATCCGGTTTCGCTGATAAAGTCTATAATCCAGCATTCATGGCGGGCGTCGATCGCCACGGTTAAGTGCGGAGCAACCCTCCGGGTCATCCCGCCGCGTTCCTTCATTGGTTCAGAGAAGACGAGTTCATTAGCGCGCATGTTCATTCCAATACTTAGTCATGGCGATATATGTGAAGGACGTGGACCAGCCGATCAGCAGTAAACCGACGAGGGACTCAATGCTTGCGATCAGCCGTATATTGCCAACCGGATAGGCATCACCGATTCCGAGGGAAGTGTAGGTTTCAGCCGAAAAATAGAAGTAGTCCAATGGCTGGACAATCAACGCGCCACGGATACCTGAAAAAGTGCCGATGTGAAGGATAGCGTGGCTAAACCAATAACCGACCGCGAAATACAGGATTTCTATAAGATGTATGAGGATGACGCTGAATATGACCACAAGCATGAGTCGCCGCGGCTGCGACCGTGGCCGCGGCCGATCGGGTTCAATAACTGCGGAGAGAAGTCGCAACCCCTCGTAATGAGATACGACGGAAATCAATATAAGTATGGCGGTACAGATAAGAGCTGGCATGGGCCCTCTCAATGCGGTGATAGATGAACGCTCGAAACTCGCCCTTAATGAGACGAGCGAAGCTATTATTTGTTTGGACTCGAGTCTAGTTTCGACGTCTGTACCAAATTAGTCCTCGTTCGGTAGCCCGATGCCAGTTTCAAAGACCCTTAAGTAGGAATCATCGTGGAACCGGAGTGGATCATGGAAAGACGGAAGGTTGAGTGAGGGTTCAAGCTTGAAGCAGCCAAGCTAATCAAAGAACGCGGAGTAATCGTATGCGCTGGATTGCAACTATCATAAGTATCGCCATGATAGGGGGCGTCATATGGGTGATCGACGATCTGCTTACCAGAGTGCACGTCGCCGACGTGCTGACGGAATTCACGTCGCTGCCGATCAAGAATATCATCGCTGCGCTCGGGCTGACCGCCCTCAGCTATCTTATGCTGATTCTGTACGATGCCATGGGCTTGCGCCATGTCAGTCGTGCGTTGCCGCTCAGTCGCGTGGCGCTCACCTCTTTCGCCAGCTACGTCTTCGCTCACAACATTGGTTTTGGCGTTATCACCGGCGGCGCGGTCCGCTATCGCCTTTACGGTGCGGCGGGTCTGTCGGCGGTTGAGGTTGCCACAGTATCTTTGTTTTGTGGCGTGACGTTTGCTGCCGGCATCGCGGTCATGGGTGGAGTTACACTTTTGGCGGAGCCCACCGCCGTTTTGTCGACGATATCTAATCTGCCGGTCTGGCTGGGCCGCGCCTTAGGGTTGGGGTTGATCGCGGCTGTCGGTGGCTACCTCGTGTGCTGTGCGGTCTTGCGCGAACATATTGATGTGCGCGGAGTTGAGTTCCGGTTCCCGACGCTGCAAATCGCGCTCGGCCAACTCGGAGTATCGGCGATCGACATCACTGTCGCCGCTCTCGCCATGTACATGCTGATGCCACAATTGACGGAGATTTCGCCGTGGGCGTTCCTCGGCGCTTATGTGTTGGCGATTCTAGCGGGGGCTATCAGTCATCTGCCCGGCGGTCTCGGTGTTATCGAAGTGGCTATGGTACTGCTCTTGCCCAACCAGCCGCCGGAGACCGTTCTCGCGGGTGCGCTGGCCTATCGTGTGGTCTACTACCTAGTACCGCTTGGTCTGGCGACGGCGATGATCATTGGCGCTGAAATCGCCGAGCGCAGCGAACTCGTGCTGAGTATAGGTAGGAGTTTGGGTAGTGTCCTAATCCGGCTTGCACCTCAAATCAGTGGCATTTTCGTGCTGTTGGCGGGCGCGGTGCTGCTGATATCGGGCGTGAGCCCAGCATCGGAAGCGCGCCTCGGGCCTTTGACCCAAATCTTGCCGCTGCCGTTGGTAGAAGCCTCTCACCTGCTTGCAAGTGTCGTCGGCGTGGTACTGCTGTTCCTGGCACGCGGTTTGCTGCGACGCTTGGATGCGGCCTATTACATTGCCATAGCGGCCTTGGGTGCGGGTATCGTGCTGTCGCTTTTGAAGGGTTTGGATTACGAGGAAGCAATTATCCTTGGCCTCGTCCTGGCCCTGGTGGCGGCCAGCCGTAAGGCGTTCTATCGCCAGACGCCCCTATTGACAGCACCATTCACGCCGGGATGGATCGCCACGGTCGCGGTGATTGTTGCTGCTTCAGCCTGGTTCGGCTTCTTCGCATATCGCCATGTGGAGTACTCGCACGATCTGTGGTGGACCTTCGCGACCGATGCAGACGCACCACGCTTTTTGCGCGCTCAGTTGCTCGTGACCGTGTTTGCGCTCGCGATTGGACTTTACCAAGCGTTGCGGCCGACTAGGCCCCTGCCGGTCCACCCAAGTTCCGAAGACTTGGAATCTGTGCGATCCGTTATTGCCAAGGTCCGTCCGACGGAAGCGAATCTGGCGCTCCTTGGCGACAAGCAATTGCTATTCAACGACAAGCGCGACGGCTTTGTCATGTACGGCGCGCAGGGAGGTAGCTTGATCGCTCTGGGCGACCCCATTGCAGTCAGCACCGATGCCCGCATCGAGCTGGCCTGGAGTTTTCGTGAGTTGTGCGATGACCACGACCGACGCACCGTGTTCTACCAGGTATCTGAGGACAATCTGCCGCTTTATATCGACATGGGGTTATCGCTACAAAAGCTAGGCGACGAAGCAATAATCCCGCTTGCGGAATTCTCTCTTGAAGGTGCTATGCGGCGTGAACTGCGCCAAGCCCATGCCCGCGCGATTCGTGATGGATTATCGTTCGAGGTCGTGCCTTCCGATGCTTTGAACGCCGTATTGGCCGACCTCAAAACTGTATCGGACGCATGGTTGTCGGAAAAATCCACCCGCGAGAAGGGATTTTCAATCGGGTCCTTCTCACCCGACTACATCTCCAACTTTCCCTGCGCCGTGGTGCGTGCGGCCAATACCGATGGGTCGCGCCGCACCGTCGCTTTCGCCAATTTGTGGCTTGGCGGCGGCAAGGAGGAAGTGTCGGTAGATCTGATGCGTCACATCGAAGATGCGCCCCACGGGGTGATGGATTTCCTGTTCGTCGAGATCATGCTGTGGGGCCGCGTCAACGGCTATCGGTGGTTTAACCTCGGCCTCGCGCCTCTATCGGGGCTGGAGAATCATTCGCTCGCACCGGTGTGGCACCGGGCGGGCGCATTTATCTTTCGACACGGCGAGAACTTCTATAACTTTGAGGGACTACGACGCTATAAGGCTAAATTTAAGCCCGAATGGCGCCCCAAGTATCTGGCCACGCGCGGGGGCTTAAACATCGCCGCAGCTCTGTTCGACGTTTCGACACTGATTTCGGGCGGATTGCGCGGGCTGGTGGCAAAATGATGCGCTTCTTGGCTGTTCCACTTCTCTTCCTGCTCTCTTCCGCCGCACAAGCGGAGCCGCGCGAACTAAAATTCGAGGCCTTTGGTGATGTCGCGATTTACGGCACTCCGGGGCAGGCCGGACGCGTGGCGATCATATTAGCGGATAAGACTGTCTTACCAGCATCGCGCGATGGCATTGGTCAAATGGTGGCGGCCCAAGGCGGGCTCGCGGCTGTGGTGGACTATGATCGCTATGTTGAGGCTATCGGCCGTCAGCCTGATGCATGCACTTACAATTCCTGGGAATTCGAGAAGCTTAGTAAATTTGTGCAAAAGACAGTGGGATCGTCGCGTTACGAACCGCCGGTGCTGGTCGGCTTAGGAACTGGCGCCGCCTTGGCGTACACCATAATCAACGAAGCGCCGCGTGGGACCTTTGCCGGGTTGTTCACGGCGGGGCTTTGTCTGCCGTTTCGGTTGCCAAAGGATCTTTGCGCCAACGAGGGCAAGACTTGGTCGCGGACCGGCAAGGATAGCATTGGCCGACTGGAGCCCGTCGATCAAGCAACTGACACTTGGGTTGCGTTACCCTCGGCCCCGCCGGAATCCTGCCCGGCATCAACCGGGGCAGACTTCTTCGGAGGCATCGATGGCGCGAGAATACTGCCAGCCTCTAAGGCGGATTGGGGCGACGCGCCGTGGCAGGCCGACGTGTCCCTGACAATTGTTCGCATGCGCAGCAAGCTTTCGGTCGAGCCGGTCAGCGGTAGCGACCTCGCCGATCTGCCACTGCATGAACAGCGCGCCACGGCGCCAATACCGGTCGCCCTGCGCGACACTCTTGCGATCATCGTCACCGGCGATGGCGGCTGGGCGGGCTTCGACCGCGATCTCGCCGATAGCTTGGCCGGCGCCGGCGTGAACGTGGTGGGCCTCAACAGCCTTCAATACTTCTGGCGACAGCGCACACCCGACGAAACTGCCCAGGCGCTCTCGCGCATCATCGAGCACTACACAGCACAATGGCAGGCCAAACGGGTGCTGCTGATCGGCTACTCCTTTGGTGCCGACGTGCTACCCTTCGCCGCCCGACGCTTACCCGAGGACGATCTGCGCCGGATCGCGGGCGTAGCGCTCTTAGCTCCCGGCTTCAAGGCCGACTTCGAGTTTCGTTTGGGGGGCTGGCTGGGGCTCGATCCCAATCCGAAGGCGCTAGCGATTCTGCCCGAAATTATGGCGATGCCACGAATTCCAACCCTTTGTGCATACGGCGCGGAGGAAGCCGAAAGCGCTGAAACATCGTGCCCCGCGGTGCCCGCCAGCCGTGCCAAAGCGTTTGAAACCAAGGGCGGACATCATTTTGACGGGAATTTTGTGGCCATGGCTAACGCAATTTTAGGGCTGCTTTTGCCTTAACCATAGCGCCACCCGCGCTTTGTCCCGGCGGCGTCGATCGTGTTGCCATGCCCTGGCGCCCCGATTCCGAGGTACCGCCCACAAGGCCGTGCCGCAGCACTCGGAGCCAAACTCATAAAGTCCACCACACGATAGCTGCGACGAGCCAGTCGGCTGTAAGGAAGTTTCGCGCCAACTTGTCCTAGCTGTGGAGCCTCGACGCGTTTTCCTCGGAGAGACCGAGGCAACTAATAGGGGTCTGGTAGTGATTGCTCCGCCCACAGCGCATTCACCACGGAAACAACAAAATCCGCCCGCAGTTCGACCGCAAACGGGGGCTATATTTTGTGACAGGTAACCCACTAGGAGTCATGTCATGAAGAAACTTCTGTTCCTCACCGGCGCGCTCCTGCTCGCGACGCCGGTGAACGCGGTACTTGCACGCGATGATAATTACAATTGGCCTGGTGGTCAGCACCAGCGGGACCACAGGGAGCATGAGGGGCTCCACGAAGACATCGGTGACGCACACCAAGACGCTCACGCTGAAGGCTTCTGGAGCAGACGCGAACATCGCGGCTGGCATCGGGCGGCAGGCGCGCTGCACGAGGAGTTCCACGAGGACGTTCCCAATACTCGCCACGACCATTGGGATGGATATAACCGAGGCACGGGGTATCAGCCCTCTTACGGTTATTATAATTCGATCCCCTCATACGGATTTACTTGGTCATTCGGCCGTTAATTGAAGGTAAGCGGCCTGAGAGCAAACATATCTCCAACGCGACCCTGGCGCTGGCGCTGCTCGGTGCAGCATAACGCCTCCTCTCGAAGTAGCCGTATTTTAATGAAGTATCCTCGATCGCTTCACCAGGAGAAAAATGACGGGAATGACAATGAGCGTCAGAAGCGCCGACGAAATCATGCCGCCAATCATGGGAACGGCGATGCGGCTCATGACCTCCGAGCCCGTGCCGGTGGACCACAGGATCGGCAACAAACCGGCGATGATGGCTGTGACAGTCATCATCTTGGGGCGAACCCTGTCCACGGCGCCGGACATAATGGCCGCCTGTAGATCGGCCATGGTGAGACTCCGTTCCTCGGCGGCACACCGTGCAAGGGTGTTCTCAAGGGCATGATCGAGGTAGAGCAACATCACCACCCCGGTCTGAGCCGCCACGCCGGCCAGCGCAATGAAGCCGACCGCCGCGGCGACACTGAAATTGTAACCGAGCGCATACATCAGCCAGAGGCCCCCGACCAAAGAGAAGGGCACCGAGAGCATAACGATCATCGTTTCGGTGACGCGGCCAAAATTGAGGTAGAGCAAAAGGAAGATAACGGCCAACGTAACCGGCACGATAATCTGTAAACGCGCTTGCGCACGCTCCAGATATTCGAATTGCCCGCTCCACTGGATATAGACGCCTGGCGGGAACGTCACTTTTTCGGCGACGGCCCGCGCAGCCCGCCGAACATAACCGCCAAGATCGCCCTCTCGCGTATCGATGAATATGTAAGCCGCGAGCTGCGCATTTTCAGTGCGGATGGAGGGAGGTCCTTGGCCGACTGAAACACGCGCGATCTGACCCAACGGCACAACACCGCTACTTGGCAAGGGCACGCGAACTTCACTGGCGATGGTCTGTGGATCGCTGCGGAAGTCGCGGGGATAGCGGACATTGACGGTGTAACGCTCCCGACCTTGAACAACGGTGGTCACGGCCTCGCCGCCTATGGCGGCGGCAATCACGCCCTGCATATCGCTAACCCGCAAGCCATAACGGGCGAGCGCCTGACGGTCGGGATCAATAAAAAGGTAATAACCACCTGTCGTCCGTTCGGCGAACGCACTCGCCGTTCCAGGCACGGACTCCACCACGCGCTCAATTTCACTGGCGGCGCGCTGGATGTCGGCGAGCGTCGGTCCATAGACCTTAACGCCAACCGGGGTGCGAATGCCGGTGGAAAGCATGTCGATCCGCGCCTTGATGGGTTGCGTCCAGGCGTTCGTGACACCGGGAAACTGGAGCGACTGGTCCATCTCGGCAATCAGCTTGTCGATGGTCATACCCGGCCGCCACTCAGCCTGTGGTTTAAGGTTGATGACGGTCTCGGTCATTTCCGTGGGGGCGGGATCAGTGGCTGTGGCCGCGCGGCCGGCCTTGCCGAAGACAGACGCGACTTCGGGAAATGACTTGATGATGCGGTCTTGCGTTTGTAGCAATTCCGCCGCCTTGGTCACGGATAGTCCGGGCAAGCTGACCGGCATGTAAAACAGCGTGCCTTCGTTGAGGGTCGGCATGAATTCCGTGCCTATGCGCGACGCTGGATAAACGGTTACGGCAAGGACGACGCCGGCGATAGCGACGACCGCCCATTTGGCCTTTAGCGCCCAGGCAATGACGGGCCGATAGAGGGCAATCAGGAACCGATTGATGGGATTCTCAGTTTCCGCGCGGATCTTGCCCCGAATGAACAGCACCATAAGCGCAGGTACGATGGTCACAGACAGAATGGCGCCCGCCGCCATCGCAAAAGTCTTGGTAAACGCTAGCGGCTTGAAAAGCCGGCCTTCCTGGTCCTCTAACGTAAAGATGGGAAGGAAAGAGACGGTAATAATGAGAAGGCTGAAGAACAGCGACGGTCCGACCTCGACGGCCGCCGCAACGATGGCGTCGCGGCGCGAGGTTTCGCCTCCACGCTCAAGATGCTTGTGTGCGTTTTCGATCATGACAATAGCGGCGTCTACCATCGCGCCTATGGCAATCGCGATGCCGCCCAGGCTCATGATGTTGGAACTGATCCCAAGGAAGTGCATCGGTATGAACGCCATCACAACCCCGAGCGGCAACATGATGATCGCGGCAAGTGCGCTGCGGAGGTGAAACAGAAACAGCAGACTCACGAGCGCGACGATCAGACTTTCCTCCACCAACACTCGCTTGAGCGTATCAATCGCGCGTCCGATGAGTTCGGATCGGTCATAGACGGGTACGATCTGCACGTCCTTGGGCAAACTGGGGATGATTTCGGCAATGCGCGCCTTGACGCCTGCGATCACATCGAGGGCATCGGCGCCATAGCGCTGCATGGCAATGCCGCTGACGGCTTCGCCCTCGCCATTCAATTCCGTGATGCCGCGCCGCTCGTCGGGCCCAAGGATGATTTGGGCTATGTCGCGCAAGAGCAGCGGCGTTCCCCCACTGGCGCGCACGACGATGCTTTCAAGATCGGCAACGGAGGCCAAGTAGCCCCGGCCGCGGACGACGTACTCCGTATTCGCCATTTCCAGGATACGGGCGCCAACTTCGCTGTTGCTGGCCCGGATCGCCGCTTGAACATCGCCCAGCGTAATGCCGTAGGTTTGCAGACGGCGGGGATCGACGATGACTTGATACTGCTGAACAAAGCCGCCGACGCTTGCAACTTCGGCTACACCTGGCGCCTTGGCGAGGGCGTAACGAACGTACCAGTCCTGCAAAGTGCGCAGTTCGGCAAGCGTGTGCTGTGTGCCGAGAATGGCATACTGATAGACCCAACCCACGCCGCTGGCGTCGGGACCTAACGACGGCGCGATTCCGGCCGGAAGGCGCTGCGCGGCAAAGTTCAGATACTCCAGCGTGCGGCTGCGCGCCCAATAGATGTCAACCCCATCCTCAAAGATCACATAGACGAACGAGACGCCAAAGAACGAAAGACCGCGCACCGCCTTGGTTCTCGGCACGCTGAGCATAGCCGAGGTCAGCGGATAGGTGACCTGATCCTCAATGACCTGCGGTGCTTGGCCCGGATACTCCGTGTAGATGATGACTTGCGTATCCGACAGATCGGGGATGGCGTCGAGCGGAATGCGGGTGATCGCATATGCGCCTCCGGCTGCCAATGCCGCGGCCAGCAATCCCACCATGACGAGATTACGCGCCGACCAGCGGATAATAGCCGCGATCATGGCTTGGCCTCCGGAGTTGCCGGCGGCGGGCCGGCGAAGGACTGCAAAGCCGACCGCAGATTACTTTCCGCGTCGATAAGGAAAGCCGCTTCGACGACAACTTCTTCTCCCTCCTTCAATCCTTCCGTAATCGCGGTAAAGCCGCCGCTGCGGGCGCCCGGCTTTACGGCGCGCGGCTCAAACCGCCCTTCGCCTCTGGCGACGAGCACAACTTGGCGTGTTCCACTGTCGATAATCGCGGAATTGGGAACAGCGACGACGGGACTTGCCGCTGGCGCCGGAATACGCACCGTCGCGTACATATCCGCTCGCAATGCACCGTCGGCATTCGCGACATTGATGCGAACGTCGGCGGTGCGCGTGCCGGTATCGATCTGCGGGGCGATAAAGGAAATCGTGCCCTCGAATGCCCTGTTTGGAAGCGCGTTGACGGCAATATGTACGGCCGAGCCCGTGCGAAGCGTGGGCAGGTCGTGCTCGAACACCTTGGCGACAACCCACACGGAGCTGAGGTTGGCGATTTCATAGAGCTGTTCGCCGGGCATGAAGCGCTGGCCGAGGACGGCATTTTTCTTGAGCACGATGCCTGAGATCGGCGCGCCCAGCGTTAAGGTCCGGCGATAGCGCCCGGCGGCGATGTCGCGAACTTGCGAGGCGGTTATGCCGAGATTCTGGAGGCGCTTGAGTGCGCTGTCCGCCAATGTTGCCGCCGTGCCCGCGTTACCCGCCTCTTGAGCAAGACGATACTCGTCCTGAAGCTGGACCAGCTCCGGGCTATAGACTTCGACAAGAGGCTGGCCGGTCTGTACGTCCAGCCCCGGCGCACCGACGTAAACGCGCTCGATCCAGCCTTCGACGCGCGGTGCGACCACGGCGAGCCGCGACTGGTCCAACGCGACGACCCCGGCGGCCTGAACTTCATTTGTCACGCTTCTGAGCGTTACGACTTCGGTTCGCACACCTGCGCGCTGGAGCCGCGCCGTATCCACTTGCACCGTGCCCTGCGTCGATACTTCCTTCTCATAGACCGGGATGTAGTCCATCCCCATCGAATCCTTCTTCGGCACTGGTGACGTGTCAGGAAGGCCCATCGGGTTGCGGTAAAAGAGCAGTCGGCCACGATCACCGGCCACTGGAGAAGGTTTTTGAGTCTCATCGGCATAGACAGGGATGTAATCCATGCCCATGGAATCTTTCTTCGGCGTCGGGGATGTTTCCGTTCCGCCCATAGGATCGCGGTAGTGGAGAACTTTGCGTTCCGCGGGCGCGGGAGTGGATTGCTGGTCTCCCCGCAGACCAAACCAGTAAACGCCGCCGGCAAGAGCAGCCACGACAACGAGCGCGATGAGATTGCGGATCATAACGTGCCTCCTAGCAGCTTTTCGATTTCGGCCGCGGCGCGCTCTTGATTCACAAGATACAACAGGTGATCAAGACGGTTCTGAAATGCGCGTCGCTGCGCTTCCAATAGCGTTAAAAGATCGACGCGGTTTTGCTGATATCCGGCCACTGCGGATTTGAGGGCAAGTTCGGTCTGCGGAATGTGGGTTTCGTGAAGAATCGTTGCGATGCGCTGCGCTTCGTCGAAGTTCCAAAACGCTGATTCCAGTTGCTCGCGTGCGCGTGCCGCAACGGCGTCACGCCGATTGCGAGCCGCGCCAAGCTCGGCGGTCGCGGCGCTGATCTCCGCCCGCCGCAAAGTCCCATTGATGGGGATCTTCACAGACACCATTGCCTCATAACCTTGCCACCGCCGGTTCTGATCGACGACTGACAGTCCAAGCGCAACATCCGGATACCAGCTCTTTTTCGCGAGTGCCTGCGTTCCCGAAGCCGCTTCGATCGCCGCATCTTGCGCGCGCAGGATCGGATTGGAGTCGTTCAGCCGACCAACTAGCCGCCGCAAATCCATGGATTCGGCGGGCGGCAGACGCGGCAATGTCTCTGGCGGTGCCAACGGGGCCTCGATGGGCCGATTGAGCAAGGCATTGATGCGCGCGGCAGCCCGGCGCTGATCGGCCTCGCGTTTGAGCAATTCCGTCTGAAGGTGAGCGGCTTCTACGCTTGCCATAATGGCGTCCTGCTGGCTACCAAGTCCTTGCTCGTATCTGCGCTGCGCAACCTCGGCCATGAGTTCGAGCGTGCGCTTTATATCGCCGGTGACAACGCCGGCTTCATGTGCGGCGTAGTAATCGCCAAATGCGGTCTTGACCGCCGCGACAAGCTCAAGCGCCATTTGATCGCGACTGGCTATGGTTTGCGCTGCATTGGCTGAGGCGACGGAACGCGCGAGACCGCGTTTTCCCCACAAGGGAAACTCCTGTTCCACCGTGTAGTCGATGCGATTGACCCGTGTCGGCTCGATGGAGCCACGCGCCCGATCTATGTCTTTGAGCTGCACGCGAAATGTGGGGTCGGGTAAAGTTCCCGCGCCTTGTGCCCGTGCGAGCGCGGCTTCGGCGCTCAACGCCGACGCCGCGAGGTCCGGACTCATGGTCCGCGCCTCGGCAATAAGCCCTTCAACTGTAGCCCCGAGCCTGCTGTCTTGGGCGCGGGCGGCCCCCGAGAGGGCGCCGAAAATCAAAGCGCAAAGAATTCCAACTTGAAAAATGAATGTGCGAATCATGACCGGCAATCCGACGATATGGGAGTGCGCTTATGCACGCGCGAGGCGCGACCAAGCCCACTCTCTTGTTATGGACAAATAGCGTCCGGGCAGCGCCCGGCGCTTAAGTCGACGAGACCCGGCTAACGCCGGCGTCTTATATGGTCGGAGGGGGTAATGGCGGCGGGCGCTTGATGCCGCCTACGTGAATGGCGATTACGTCCGGATAAGTCGAGCTTTGAGGCTCGATGTTGGTGGTCGGGTAAAACTCAATCGAAAAGACACCTAAGCAGGTTGCGATGCAGACGCTGATGTCCTCGCAGGGATCGCTCGGACAGTCGCTCTTATCGGGGCACGGACATGGCATGTCGGTCATATGCGCCGCCGCATGTTTTTCCGAGATGCCCGCAAACGCACGCGCGG
>JAIEMI010000159.1 GCA_019752235.1 Rhodospirillaceae bacterium | reverse complement strand
CCCCTCAGCGCCACGCTTGCGGCGCTGCCGTCTCTCTCATCGCCATAAGGTTTGTTCCGATGTTTCGATTTGCTCGCCCTGCAATCCTTGCTGTTTTCGCCGTCTGCACCGTTGCGGGCGTCAATGCCGCGGAACCGGAATTGCCTTTCACCTCCAAGGCCGTCCATCTCGGCGTGTCGTCCTGCGGTGGTTCAAGCTGCCACGGCGCATTGGAACCCTGGAAAGATTCCACGGTGAAGCAGAATGAGTTCATCACCTGGCAGGAAAAGGACGCCCATTCCAAGGCCTATAAGACGCTGCAGTCGGAGAAATCCAAGCGTATTGCCCAGAACCTTGGTTTGCCCAACGCGTACGAAGCCAAAATCTGCCTCGATTGCCATGCCGACAATATCGCGCCGGAACTACGCGCCAAGGGTTTCCAGATCTCTGACGGCGTCGGTTGTGAATCCTGCCACGGCGGTGCCGAAGGTTGGCTCGGCAAACACGTCTCCGGAAAGTCGGATCATGCCGCCAATGTCCAGGCTGGCCTGTTCCCGACCGACGAGCCCGTCGCCCGCGCCAAGCTTTGCCTGTCCTGCCATTTTGGCGATAAGGACCGCTTCATCACCCACCGCATCATGGGCGCCGGCCACCCGCGCATGTCCTTCAGCCTCGATACGTTCACGGCGGTTCAGCCCGCCCACTACGTCGCTGACGCGGACTACAAGAAACGTAAGGGCATGGTCAGCCATACGAAGGTTTGGGCGGTGGGCGAAATCGTCGCCGTCGAGCATCTGCTCGATGCGCTGACGGATCCCAAGCGCAACACCGACGGCATTTTCCCCGAGTTGGTGTTCTACGACTGCCATGCCTGCCACCACCCCATGTCCAACGTGCGGTGGGAGCCGCGCGATAGCGCGGGCATCGGCCCGGGTATCCCGCGCCTGTCCGATGCCAACCTCATCATGATGGGCGTGATCCTCGATCACATGGACCCGAAGCTGGCCGCTGACTACAAGGCGCGCGTTAAGGCCCTGCACCAAGCCTCCCTGAAAGGCCATGACGCCGTGCTGGCGGCGGCCGGCCGCCTGAAGGAACTGACCGGGCCCCTGACGGCGCGTATCGCCGCCATGGAATTCAAACAGGCCGACATGCGCGCGTTGCTGGGCGGTGTGATCAGCCATGGCCTGCGCGGCGAATATGTCGACTACGCCGCCGCCGAGCAGGCGACCATGGCGTTGGCGGCCATCATCGACGCCATGAAGGACGCCGATATGCTGACGCAGCCTCAATACCAGTCGCTGATCGCGGTGCTCGACAAATGCTACGACGCGGTCGAGAAGGATGAAGCCTTTGAGCCCAGGAAATTCCTGGGCGCGTTGCAGTCGCTGGAAGCGGCTGTTCCCAGGGCCTAAACCCTGAACCGCGACCTCACGCCCTCCACGCGGCTTAAGTCTATTGTCGGCGGCTCCATCGGTAACTTGGTGGAGTGGTTCGACTGGTATGTCTATTCGGCGTTGGCGCTGTATTTCGCGCCGGCATTTTTTCCAACCGCTCACCCCACGACGCAGCTCCTGAACACCGCGGCGATCTTTGCCGTCGGCTTCCTCGCCCGCCCCGCGGGCAGCTGGTTGATGGGGCTTTATGCCGACCGTCATGGACGCAAGGCGGCGCTGACAATCTCGGTCGCGTTCATGTGCCTGGGTTCGCTGATCATCGCACTGACGCCGGCCTATGACGATATCGGTGTGGCCGCACCGGTCATTCTGCTGCTGGCGCGCCTCCTGCAAGGTTTGAGTGTCGGTGGTGAGTACGGCACCAGCGCCACCTACCTCAGTGAAATGGCCGAGGAAAAACACCGCGGATTCTATTCCAGTTTCCAGTACGTGACCTTGATCATGGGTCAGCTACTGGCGCTGGCGCTCTTGATCCTTTTGCAGGCGACGTTGACCGAAGAACAGCTTCACGCATGGGGCTGGCGCATTCCCTTTCTTGTCGGCGCGGGCGGGGCCGTTGTTGCCTTCTACCTGCGGCGCGGTATCACCGAGACGGGTGCTTTTAAAGCCGCCGCCGTGCGCAGTGACCGCGGCACGCTGGCGGCGCTCTTGCAGCATCGCCGCGCGGTGCTGACGGTGGTCGGCCTGACGCTGGGCGGGACCGTGGCCTTCTATACCTACACGACCTATATGCAGAAGTTCATGGTCAACACCGCGGGCTTCAGTAAGGACACGGCCACGCTGGTTTCCACGGCGGCGCTGTTTGTCTTCATGCTGCTGCAGCCCGTCATGGGCGCGTTATCGGACCGTATCGGACGGCGGCCTTTGCTGATCGCTTTCGGCGTATTCGGCGTCGTCGCGACGGTGCCGCTCATGACGGCGCTGGGCGAAACGCGCGATACCTGGACGGCCTTCATCTTGATGATGGCCGGGCTCGTCATCGTCAGCGGCTATACTTCGATCAACGCCGTGGTGAAGGCGGAGCTGTTTCCCGCGCATGTCCGCGCACTGGGCGTCGGTTTTCCCTATGCGTTCACCGTCGCCCTGTTCGGCGGCAGCGCCGAGTACGTCGCGCTGTGGCTGAAAGAGGCCGGGGTTGAGTCGCTGTTTTACTGGTATGTCACGGGCTGCATCGCCATATCCCTGGGGATCTATGCAGTGATGCCCGAGACGAAAAAGCGCTCTCAAATCGAGAGCGATCCTCTATGATGGTTCGCGCTTTCAACGCTTAAGGGATTCCCATGGCCAACACACCCTCGCTCCACGACGCCGCAAAGGAAATCCTGCGCATAGCGGTACGCGAGCAAGGTGTGAAGCCTGACCAGTCCATCAATGCTGGCCCCGTGATCGCGAGCTTCAATAATCTGCCCTGGAAACAGGCGGACCTGCGCCCCGCCTTGATACTGGCACAGGAACAGGGCTGGGTGACCGAGGACGGCCGCTTGACCGCCGCCGGTTTCGATGCGGCGCCGCCGCGCTAACCTTATTTCTTGTTTTTGCGGGTCTCGACAGTCCGGTCGAACTCAAGCTTGCGCTTGATCTCGCCGCGCAGGAAGTCGTCCATCTTCACGTCGTCGCTGACGGCCCACAGGTTGCCGTCTTTCATGTACAGCATCTGCTGTTCTTTCAGCGTCATGGGCCGCGAGCCCAGGCGGCCGAAAACCGCCATCTGGTGGCCGGTTTCATCGACGCCGCGGTCGCGGTCAAGGCCCTTGGACAGCGCCAGGGCTGGCCATTTCGTCGGCCACCAGGCGATGACTTCGGGATTCGGATCGGGACTGAAGCCGTAGAAGTTCGGCTGCCTTTCCGGCGACGTCAGTTGCACGACCTTCAGGCCATTTACGCCATCGGCGACGTAGGCAAACAGCGACGCGTTCGTCGTGCCGACAATGACGTCGCGCGCGTCGGTGATCTTGCCGTCACCGGTAAACTTCTGGAAGATTTTCGGCGATTCGGGCTTCTCGATGTCGATGATGGCAAGGCCTTCCTGGCCCGCGGCGACATAGGCAAAGGTGCGCGCCAGATAAATTCTGTGGGCGTCGGCCAGCGGCACGTCCGCACCCGCTACCCGCAACGGATTGCGCGGATCGGTTACGTTCACGACATGAAGCCCGCCGCCGTCGGTCACGAACAGGTAGCGGAATTGCAGCGCCGTGGCGCGCGCGCCGGGCAGCGCGACCGTAGTCACGTATTTCGGCTTCAGCGGATCGTCCATGTCGAGCACAACCACGCCCGCGTCGGTCGCGATGTAGAAGATCGTGCCGGCAATGGTGATGTGTTTCGCACCCGTCAGCACCCCGTTCTCGTTCCAGGTGAGATTGCGCTCCAGGAAGTTATTGCGCGGCTCGCCGTCGGCCAGCGTGTTGACGTTGGTGACGATCAGGCCTTCCACGGAGTCCGTGATGAACGCGTAATTATAGATCGCGTGAATCGGCTGTTCCTGGTTGTCTTCCAGCATCAGCTTGCGGCGTTCTTCGCTGCCGAACATGCGGTCCGGCGCGATGGGCTGATTGGTGGGCAGCGCGACGCAGGTCGCGTTCTTGCTTTTGATGCGCGTGTCATGGCCCAGCGGCGAGAAGGGCGCGGTGATGATGCGCTGTGAGACGCCTTTGTTGGCGATGGACGCCACGTCATAGGCCTGGAAACCGTCGGTTCCTTCGGCCACGAACATGTATTCGCCGCGCAACTGCAGGCAGCGCGCGACGCCGCCGGTATGTGTATGGCTTTCTTTCAGCTTACGTCCGCGATCCTGGTGGTCCTTGTACCAGTCGGGATAGGCATATCTGTGCAGGTAGCTGCCGATAACGGCTTGCGGCTCATCCCATTCGGTGACGTTCACGGCTTCGATGCCGCCGTCGGCGCCGACCCAGGCGTTATAACCGACGAAGTTGACGAAGTTTGTCCCGTGCAGCAGCAACTGCGCCATGATGGCATTGTTGTCATTGTCCTTCGACAGATGGCAATCACTGCAGGTCTTGGTCTCGGTTTTGCGCTCGGTATGCGGGTAGTGCGGCGCGAAGGCCTGACTTGAATAGCCCGCGGCGGAGATGGGCGGCTGCTGGATGTAAATTTTTTCGCGGTTGATATTGGTGGACGACAGGATCAGCGCCGAAGTCGAGCGCACCGGGGCGATGGTGTTGCCCTTGGTGGTCTGGTGGATGCCGATCTGGAACATGTCGTCGCGCGCCACCTGCGGATTATACGTGGCGTAATTGCGCGTCTCGCCGCCCTCGAAGTGATGACGTTCGGTCTTCCAGTTGGCCTGGATGGGCAGGTGACAGCCCGCGCAGGACGTCGTCCACGACAGATGGCAGGTGTAGCACTCCATCTCATTGGTCTTGTGGGCGCGCTTGTCGGGCGCGATACCCGGCCCCCACTTCTGGCTGATGTCGGCGCTCATGAGCTTGGCGCGCGCGGCCTTGGCGTTGTAGTGCGAGTTATCCGGGTTGACCGAGTCCTTCACCAGGCTCATATCCCATTCGAGGTTGGGATCGACAGCCGAGCGTTGAAACAGTTTGCAGTCGCGGGTCTCGGTGACGGGGCGGTCGCATTCGCTGCCCTTCCATTCGAAACGCTTACGGCCGTCCTGCACGCGCAAGGTTGTCAGGTCGAAGCCGCCCGGACGCGCCGCCGGGCCCGAGGTGCGCAATGTCGGATAGGCATCCGGATCGCCGTGGCAATCGATGCAGCGGATTTCGATGGCGTTGGCGACTTCACCCTGAATGTAGCCATTGCCATGGGCGTCCTGCGCGAAATGGCAATCGACGCACTGCATGCCTTTTTCGACATGGATCGACTTGAGCTGCACGGTCTTGGACCATTTCTCCGGATCACCGTTGGCGACTTTGCCGCCGTCCTTGTCGAGCAGGTTGCCTTTGCGGTCGCGGCGGAAAATGGCGCGGAAGTTCCAGCCGTGGCCGTGATAGTCGGCGAACTGCGTATCCTTTAGCGTCGGATTGAGCTTGCTGACGTCCTTCAGGAATTCGACATCGGCCCATTTGCCGCGGATGGCGGCTTCCTCGGGATTGCGTTCGAGGGTTTTGTGCATTTCCTCGGCGGTCGGGTATTGCTGTTTCTCCGGCCACATGGAGGGGGCGTCGGACTCATAGTCCCACATGGTGTAGCCCAGCATCGAGTTCAGGAAGATGTTGGGCTGGTGCATGTGGCAGACCATGCACTGGCTTGTGGGGATGGCGCGGGTGAACCCATGCTGCAGGGGGTGCCCGCGCTCGGTTTTGGAAATCGTCGGATCCTTGGTCTGCGTCAGCCCCGTATTACCGAATGCCGCATAAGGGCCGCTGTGATGTTTGTCGCGGTCGTTGGCGTATACCACATGGCACGAGGCGCAGCCGGAATGGCGATAGTCGCCGGGCTGGTCGTTAGTACCCATGAACCATGTGAAGGGGTCATTGAGACGCGACTTATGAATATTGATGGACGGCACGGCGATGCGCAGGCCTGTTCCGGGGCCGCGGTTCGACTGGCGAATGTCGGGACGGCCGGGCTCTTCCAGGCGCGAGATGTTGCCCAGCTGCGTGGCGACGTTGGGCAAGCCGATTTCGGGGAACTGCGTGACGATATTGCGCCCGCCGCGCTCGAACACGCGGAAGATATCGCCCGGCGGCGTGGTCTCCCAGGCGGGCAGGGGATAGAGACCCGGCAGTATGCCGCGCTTTTCCGTCATCCAAGGCTCGATCTTGCCCGGGCTCTTGATGAAAGCACTTTCGCCCTCGCGCGTGTAGGCCTCACCCAAAATATAATTCTTGAAGGGTAGAATGCCGTTGTTGTAGGTCGCCCCGCCCCACAGCATCGCGCCCGTCGACATGAGGCTGCGCTCGGTTGCCTGAATTTCCTCCAGGTGACATGCGCCGCAGGCTTCGCGGGCGACCCGGTAGTCCGATGGATTGATGAAGCGCGTGAACTCCGGGCTCTCGCGGTTCAGCAGGGTGTAGGTGCGTTCGGGGTTGGCGCTCTTCGGATAGTGCCAGGTCTCCGGGAACAGCGGTTGCACGTGCGCCTTGTCCAGCGTTTCGCGGTAGGCGTGGGCTTCCTTCGCCGTGCCCGCCGGCAGGGCCACTTTGGCGTCGCCGCCATGGCAGTCGGTGCAGCCTAGGATGATCGCCGGGTTGGCGTGCATGCTGGGCATGTCGGTGGCGGTATGGCACGACAGGCAGCCCGCGCTTTTCGCGTCGGCTTCTTCCTTGGTCTGCTGGCGCGGCGCGTCGGGATACTTCGGATAGACGATATGGCGCGCCGTTTCGCCGCCGCCGGCGGCGTAAACAATGCCGCCGCAGAGCGCCGCCGCCAGTAACCCAAATCCGAAGAGGAATGCGCGCTGTTTCATATCAATACGTCAGAATCAGGTTGAAGAGACCGGAGTAGAAGACTTTACCGCGTTCGGTATCGAACAGGCTGCGGAAGCCCTTGCCGCCGAACAGCACCGCGCCCGAAGCGCGGAACGCGACGTTTTGAATGAACGTGGGGCGGTAGACGGACGACAGCGAGACATCCCAGCCGATGGCGTTTGACTCCAGGGGTTGGTTGCGCAGGGTCTCGACCACCGCTTTCTTGTCAAACCACAGGTGATTGACGTTGGCCGACACGCGCAGTTCGGGATACACGTCGAAATCGGCGCCCGCGCCCAGCAGCATGGTGCCGGGATTGATGAAGTTGGACTGGCCCTGCTCCTTGGACGTGCGGAGGGAATTCAGAATGCCGTTACGGCCCGAGATGCTGAGACCGCCGCCGCCCACCAGCGGCACCGGCTGGCGGACCCAATAGCTGGTTTCCGCGCCGGCGAACTGCGGGTTTTCGAATACCGCATCGAAGCCGGTGGCGGTGTTGTCGAAAGGATCTCCGTCGCCGGTGGCATACAGCGCTTGGCCGCGCACACGGATCCAGTCGAAGTCGATGGAAGGCTCGACCGCGCCGAAGAAGGCGCGGATGCTGGCCGATTCAGGCCGCGTCCGCGACGTAAAGGCGTTGGCCTGGACGTTGCCGAACACTCCGTAAAATGAATGTGTCAGGTTGAATCGGCCGAAGTGTCCGTCGCCGTTGAACCCGACGTAGACGGCGTCGTAATCGGACGGGCGCTCAAAGCCAATGGAGGCGGGGCGCTCCAGGAATCCGTTCTTGTTATAGAACGGAGCGTCGTTGCCTTCTCTGTTTCTGTTGTACGCAACGAGCCCCTGAATCTGATAGCCGATGACCGGCAGATCCTGGCGGTACAGATTGACGAAGAAAAGATCGTCGTCGCGTGGGCGTTTGCCGAGGTCGTTGAGGCCGGAGTTGGTATCCTTCTCCAGGCGGCGGAACCAGCCGGCATTATACTGCCAGTGGTTGTTGTCGCGGTTACCGAAAAAACGGATGCCCAGCGTCTGATCGTTAAATAGGAAGCCGCGGAAGTCCAGGTTCACCGGCTGGATGCCGATCCGCACGGAGTCGAAGTCGAAGCGGTCCGACACGTTGCGGATGTGATAGTCGATGAAGCCTTCCTGCAACGTCGCATGCGCATCGGTGCGGATATGGCCCGCCAGTGGATCGATGCGCAGGATGCGCTCTTCGTCGACGTTGACCCGGTTAAAGTTGAACGCCGGCGTCAGGCGGATTTCATAATCCGGCGGTCTAAAGGCCGTGTCGCCCTTGATGAAGGACAAGGACGGGATGATCGTCTGGACGAAGATGTCCTGACTGACGCGGCCGAACTGATCGATGCTGTTGGGGTTGCCGCTCGTGGGGCCGACCGGCACCGGCAAGCCGCGCAATTCATAAACCGTGTCCGAAACCACGCTGACGTTGATGAACCAGTCGTCGAACAGCGGGCGGTCGCCCTTCAGGGTGTTCTGGTTATAGGGATCCCACCAGTGCGTTTTCACGCCCACGGCGTCGACCAGGCGCCAGCGGTCGGGGATCGGCATGCTTTCGCGCACATCGGCGCGCGTCGGCGGCGGAACGGCGTTGGGGTCGATAGGCGGAAGCGCGGGTGCGGCCTCGGCGCCGGGGCGTCGGCGCGCGGTTTCGTTGTCTTGCTGCGCCCAGACTTTTTGCGAATGGGCGTTCCCGGACAGGGCGGCCAGGAGCATGCTGCCGAGAGCTATTTGCCGGAGCATACGTTCTGCTCCGTCGAGTTGGTGAAGGGGCTGAAGGGGCACTGCACATAGCGCAAGGCAAGCCCGCCGACCTTCAGCGTGTCGGCGCGCAGGCTCTTGGGTGCATTGCCGACGCCGGAATTGAGCGCCAGTCCCGCATTGTGCAGGCCGAGGAAGGACACCATGTCGTCCTGATCGATGCCGTCGCCGGAGACGCCAAGCCCGCCGATCAGCGTGTTGCCGCGATAGACCGGCACGCTGCCCGGGAAGATCTGCAAGCCGTTGGCAAGGCGCGTCGGTGCGGGACCGGGGCCCGCGGCGGCGGACTGCGGTAGAGAAGTGCAGCCCTGCGGCGGTGGCGCGCTCCCGTCCAGGCGCGCGACGATGTCGCCCAGCACGAGGTCGAGCTGCAGGCCGACGTTAAAAGGGCTCCAAACGTTGAAGGGCTTGCTCAAGGGGCCGTTCGCATATTTCTCGATACCGTCCGGATAGAAAGGGCGCGCCAGCAGGCCTACCGAACGGTCGGCAAAGGCTTTCCCATCAGACAGCGCCGTCGGCCCTACCAGGGCCTGGAAAGCATCGACATAGGTACCGAGTGCGACGGTCGATAACGTGCCGGGGATCAACGTCACGGCGGGCACGGCGCGCAATTCGGCGGCGGTGGTCGGCCGCGACATAAACACCGCGCTGCGCGCTTTCTGCAGCGAAACGTCGGTGCCAAACACCGGCGCGTCGGGCGTGCGCGCAACCGCTAGGATGTTGGCCTCCGTATCCACCACGGACACCGTCACTTGCACGAAGCTGCCGAGCGGACGGCGGATCTGCGCGCGGGATTTGAACGCGACCTTCAAGGCTTCCGTCACAATAGTACGCACTTCGGCGGTGGCGAGGCCACCGGCAGCGGCCGCCGGCGCAAGGCCCGCGCGCGGCGCATAGCGGTTGTTGCCCAAGCCGTCGTCCAGAATCCAGGCGTCCACGGCCGGATAGTCCACGCTGCCTTCATCGCGAACACCCGAGGTTGGGGTGCCGAAAGCGACACCGTCGCGGCGGCCCGCGGGCGTATAGCCTGCGACGGCGATGTAGTTGGTTGGATTGACGGCGGCGGCTGTGGTGGTCTTCAGGTCACGCCGGTCGACGTCGGTATAGGTCAGGAACTTGCCGTCGGCGGTGATGCGGCTGGTGATATCTGTCGGCGGCTCGAAGCCCTGCTGCGCGGCCACGGCGATCAGTTCGTCGAGATCGCGGTCGTAATCGTCGATCTTCAGGTCGAGGCCATAGACGCCGTCGAACAGCACGCCGACGCCGCCGACCACCTGACCATTTTTATAAAGCGGCAAACCGCCGAGGTCGGCGGACAGGCCCAGCGGCGAGCGGCGCGGTCCGCCGCCTATCGTTTCGCCGAACCGCGTCAGGTCCGAGCAGGCCAGCTGACTGAACTGCACGCCGAACAGCGGACCCGACGGCGTGTTGCGTTCGCCGGGATTGAAATGCTCCTGCACGATCTGGCTGGCGGTGCGGGTGGTGAAGGCATTGCCCGACGAGGACAGGTAAGCACCGGTAATCGCCTTGGCCAAGGCGCCGAAGGTCGCCGGAAGAATGTTGACGGCTTCCAGGCCGTTGTTGAGCGGAATGCCGCGGCCCGACGTGATGGTCATCAACGGAATATTGCCGGGGTTGAGGGCGTATACGCCCAGCACGTTGCCGACGCGGTCGACCACGGCGATGGCGCCGTTGGTCGCGTTGCGCGCGGCGGCCTCCGCCAGCGCCTGGCCGACAACTTTATCAACGTCGGCGATAGTGAGGTTGGGCACGGTCTGCGCGACAGCGGCGGCGTTTAGGCCGATCGCCACCCCGAGGGCCGCAACGAAACGTATGAACGACATCACGGCCCATCCACGGTAATGGTGCCGGACTTCACGCCCGTCTCGGTGCGATACACGACCGTGAAACTGGCGGGGTAAAACAACGCCTCGGGCTTCGCATCGAGGACGCGGACAATCAATTTTTTGTCGGCAACCACCGCCGTGACTTCATCGAGCTGCGTCATATCGCCGGCCCAGGGCGCCCACAATCCGTCACGGCCGCGCATCAGCGGTTGATTGTTCTGAAAGCGCGCAATGATGTGGGTGGCCGTCGGTATGTCGTCACCAAGGTCGATGGTCACCGTCAGTCCTTCCTGAAGGACAGCAGCTTTCACGCGGCCGAGGTTGGTGTCCGCCGATGACAACGAGGCGGCGGCAGCGGCTTGAACGGCGCAGGTCATCACCGCCAGGGCGGCCAGCGCGAAGCGGTTCATGGTGTTTCCCACCGCGGCAGGGGCGCGGACTGCGCCACGTGCGGATGCTTCTGCGGCAGCGCAACGCCTGCGTCGGCGGCTTTGTGAGCCGCCGCCTTCTCCGGATGCATGGGATCCAGGTCGCGGCGATGGAAACGATGGCAATCAACACAGGTGGAGGGCACGCGGTCGGCGGACTTTTCGCCGCCGTGGCACGATTGGCAGATGGCGATTGACGGTAACAGCACGTCGCTCGCGGAGGTGGAGGTTTTCGCCGCGTGGCATTCCGTGCACTTCACGTCCGTGTGGCGCGCGTGTGTGAAGTAGGCCTTGGGCATCCAAAGTTCCGTAAGCGTCGGGGGCTCGACAGTCCACGTCTTTTCCGCCGGCAGGACCGGCACGCCGGCTTTCGCGGCGACGGATGTGGCCTCGGGCGCCGCGGTGGGCTCGCCGAATTCGTTGGTGGCGGTTGCGCCTTTGGTTTCGAGGATGTTGTGGCACTCCGCGCAGAGGCCGCGTCCGAAATAACCATTGAGAACATCCGACGCCTTCGCTGCGGCCCAGTTCGTGACCAGGGCCTTCTCCACGGGCGTCAGCGGCGTGCCGGGACGGCGGCGAACGAGCGCCGGAGCCGCGGGCTCGTCATATCCTCCGCGCATGGCGAGGGCGTCGTACACGTCATAAACCTGCTTGAAGACTTCTTCGGGTTTGCCGTGGGTCAGTTCGCGGTTCGGCACGAAGCTGTCGAACTTGAGCGCATGGCAGCCGTGGCAATTACGTTCGAACGATACGGCGCGCATGGTCTCGCCGGTCTCGTTGGGCGTATGACAGTCGGCGCAATCCAGATTCACAACGCCACGAACCGGATCTTTCACGCCTTCTCTGCGTAAGTGCTTGTCATGCGGAAACTTGAGGCCTGAATTCTCCTGCGGCGGAGGGTTTTCATTGAGAGTGCGGCTGCGGTCCATGGTGTGAAGGGCGGAATCCTTCACCACGGTCGGACGGAATTCGGGATGCTGCTTACCGAAGTCGGAGGCCCGGTCCAGCGTCGTGCGGGTTGACATGCTGCCCAGGTCTTTGTGGCAGTCGGCGCAGAAGGCCTCATCGCTGCGGACAATCGTGACGTTGCCCTGGTGTTCCTTGTGGCAGTTTTGGCAGGCGTATTTGTTCAGGTCGGCGAAGGGGAACAGGGCCGGCTGGGCGTGGTTTTGCACAGCGCTATGGCATGAGAGACATGCATTGTCCTGCACCGGAACGAAGGGGGCGGCATGGCAGGTTTCACATGAGTCGGCGAAAAACTTGTGGGCTGAAGAAATCGAACCGCTTGTCCATATGCTGGTGGGCGAGGGGGTATAATTCATTTTGCCGGCGGACAGCGCCATTTTATCCGGCGGTGGCCCTACCAGCAGATTGAAGACGAACGGCACAAGGAAGGTGCCGGTAATGATGGCGCCCGCCAGCAGCCACACCCACCAGCGCATGGTGAGGCCGATGCGGGTGATATGGATTTGCGACCGCGCGACCAGTTTCTCAAGGTCGTCGCCCAGGGCTTGGACGAGTTCCACCGCGACGACGAAGTCGAAGTCCGATTCCGGCGGCTGCACTTCGATTTCATAAGGACCGATGCGAACCTTGCTGCCGGTCTCAAGCTTGCCGATTTGCGCCAGGTTGTCGTTGATACGCAAATCCGCGCCGGCGGCGGCGGACACATAGAGCTCGCCGCTGCGCATCGTGAATTCCGCATGATGCAGCATGACGCGCGGATCGGGCAGGCGGATGGCGCAGTCGTTGCCGCGCCCCGCAATGATGATATCGCCCTCGGCGATTTCATCGCGGACCGCAACGCCGCCGCGGCTTTTACGTGTGACCTGGCGTATCAGACTGCGCACGAGTGCTTACCAGTAATAGAACACCGTCACCACATGGGTGACGAGCGCGGCCAGCGCCGCGATGGAAAAAGGAATGTGGACGTAGAGCCATACTTTCAGCAGGCAGCGCAGTTGCACGTCGCGGCGGATGCGCTTGAGCAGGTCTTCCTTGCGGATCAGGCGTGTGAGCAGTTGACGGCGCTGCGCGTCTTGAGGTCCGCCGTCGCTGCCTTCCACGAAGAGGCGTGCTTGAGTCGTCGGGCAATGTTCATCATGACCGCGCAACTGCTGCATCAAGGAGCCGCCGATGATGGTGTCCTGGGTCGCCTTCAACGTCGCTGCGTTGGTGGCGTCGTCCATGGTCATGGCGATCTGGCGCAAGTCGCGATCCAGTTCCGCGATCTGGGCCAGCATGACTTCCGTCGACAGGCCGCGCCGGTTCTCGGTCAGAAGACGCGGATAGCTGATGTAAAAATACAGCCCCACCAGGCCGCTGATGATGGTGATCATCATCAGGATGTAGAGCGCCGAGTGAATATTGAAGCCAAGCTGGAAACCCGCGTGCAGCGTCGCGATCAGCGCCAGGGCGATGCCGAGATAAACATGGGCTGATAGCCAATCTTCGAGCGGCACGTTGCCGAGCCCGTAACGGCGCTTGCGCACGCCGAACCAGGCCAGCCAGACCATCAGGCCGCCGGAGATCGTTCCCAAGGTATAGCCCAGCCATGTTCCGCCGTTGGGCTGACCCAGCGGACTGTCGATCATGTAGAACAGCGCGCTCACGACGGCGAGCGCCAGCGCCCACTTTAAGTATCGATGCTTCCGGTAGACGAGGATTGATTCATGCATGGCGCAATCCTCTAACCCGACAATGTCGCGACGGACATGAACTCTTCGGGGCTCACACGCAAGGCGGCGCCCGTGGGACAGGCGCGCACGCACGACGCGCCGCCGGGAATGCCTTTGCACATGTCGCACTTCACGGCGCGTTTGGCCTTTTCGGTATGGCCGTGGCCGTGATCGTCGTGGCCGTTTTTCTTATAAGTCATGGCTTCGCCGGGGGCGGGCCCTTTGCCCATCAGCAGCCACGAGAACAGGTCGAACTTCTCTTCGGGCGGATAGGCCAGCTGAATCACTTTGTAGGGGCAGTTGCGTTCACAGTTGCCGCAGCCGATGCAGCTATCGTCGATGTAAACCTCGCCGCCCGGGGTACGGTGGATGGCGTTCGGCGGACATTCGGCCATGCAGTGCGGATGTTCGCAGTGGCGGCACGAGGTCGGCACGTGCAGCGTGGCGAAGGTCGGCCCGGCTTCGCGGTCGAGACGTGAAATGCCGCCGTGGGTTTCGGCGCAGGCCTTTTCGCAATTGTCGCAGTGTACGCACAGCGACTCATCGATCAGCAGCACGTCGGTGCCTTCGCCGATGCCCTGTGCGATCAGGAATTCGATAATGCTGCCGGCTTCCGGCTGCTTTTGCATCTGCTCGTTGGCTTTGATGCGCTGGCGGAACTTGGCTTCGACATTGCCCTTGAGGGCCGCGTTGCGGTCCAGCACGCGCTTGAAGGCGTCGCCTTTGATGCAGACGGTTTCGACGTTGTGCGCGGCCTTCACGGTGGCCGAACGCGGCGCATCCGAGAGCAGCGCCATTTCGCCGATGTAGTTGCCCGACGGAACATAACTCAGAACGACATCGCGGCCGCCGACACGCATGGAGACGGTGCACGAACCCGAACGGATCAGGTGCATGTGATCGCCCTTGTCGCCCTGGGCGAAGATCACGTCGCCGGCCTTGAACTTCTGGATCTCGGCGGTTTCCACCAGTTCCTTCAATTCGGCGGCGGGAACGCCGGGGGCCAGGTGCGTCTGGACCTGACGCATGATCGCCACTTGATCGAGAGTGCGGCGCAGGCTGTCCACCGACTGCACCAGCTTCAGCATCGTGCGGCGCGGTGTTTCGAACAGCACGCAGTCGCTGGCGGCGAGAACGGTTGCGGTCCGGCGGCGTCCGGAGATCAGGCCCATTTCACCGAAGAAGGCGCCGGGGCCCAGCGTCACGACCTTGGTGGAATCATTGGGGTCGATCTGAATGCCGACCGAGCCGCGCAGCACGGTGAAGAACGAGTTGGTGTAATCATTGCGTTTGAAGACCGTCTCGCCGTTCTTCAGCACATGGACGGTGGAGTCCAGCATCACTTCGCGCAGTTGCAGCGGGTTGAGGCTGTGCCAGACCGGGATGACTTCGCGAATCTCGCTCAGCACGGCTTCGACGTCCACCGACTTCAGTCCGGCGAACTTCTTTTCCAGCAAGGGCTGGTCGGCGGGCGCGATGCGGTTGCCGATGATGTACTCGACGACCTCGTAGCCCTGGTTCATGGCCTGCTTGATCAGCGGATAGCCGCCAAGCGCGCCGATGATGTAAAGGCCCGGCACGTTCGACTCATAGGTCGGACTGACTTCCGGTAGCGAAGTACGGTCCTCGTTGGGAAATTTGATGCCGCAAGATTCAACGAACTTACGCGGCGCCGATGCGCCGAGACGCGCGATGATGCGGTCGCAAGCTACGCGCGCCTGACCGTCCGGCACCTGCAGCGTGATGGCCTTGGGCTCAACCTTCGCCGTCTCTGCGCTGTGGTAGCACTGGATGTCGCCCTTCTCGATGGCGTTGGTGATCAGCGCCAGATTGCCTTGCTTGATACGGGCGAATTCGCTGGAGCGGTTGACCAGAATGACGCTGTTCTGCTTGGCCAGCGCGATGGCGTTCTCGATGCCCGCGTCTCCGGCGCCGATCACGACGATGGTCTCGGCTTCATACTCTTCAGGGTCGTCGAGCTGGTATTGCACGAGCGGCAGCTCGGCGCCTTCGACCCGCAGTTTGTTGAGGTTGCCCTGCAGGCCGATGGCCAAGACCACGGCTTCCGCTTGGATGACCGCGCCGTCGGCGATCTTCAGGTTGAAGACGTCGCCGTCTTTCTGCACCGCGACCACTTCCGAATTGTACCGGACGTTGGTCTTCAGTTCGGCGATGGTCTTGTTCCAGGAATCCAGGATGGTTTCGCGCTTGCCGGCCGAAAAGGTGGCGTCGGAGCGCAACGGCAGCACGTCGGGCGTCGACATGACGTACTTGCCTTTTTGGTACTTATATATGGTGTCGGAAAGGTGGTCCGTGCGCTCCAGCAGCACATGACTCACACCAAGTTTGGCGGCATGGGCCGCCGCGCTGAGACCGCCGGGCCCCGACCCGACAATCGCGATTTTATAAGTATCCCCCAAAGTCTTTACCTCGCACGCTGGCTCCCTTTCAGGGCGCCCTCGGAATACTCAAAAGTCCCCACGGAGAGGGCCAGTTCTCGCCCTTTCCTATGGCTAGTCGTACCGGCGCCAGCGTTAACTTTCCAGGGAATTTTGGTGCGCTGCCACACGTAGCGGTTTGTATCGTTATTCTGCGCGGGAGGGTAACCATATTCAACCTATAGTTATAAATCGCCAATAGCCTTCACCGGTCGTCCGCCAACGGCTAGGAAGGGCCGCTCGTTATCAAGGACTCCGCACGCCCCCGTGTCTTTTTCCCAGCCGCTTCCCATCGATCGCATTCTGCCCGACGTCGCGGCGGCGCTGGCGGTGCATTCCGCGGCGGTCGTCCTCGCGGCGCCGGGGGCGGGGAAGACCACACGCATTCCGTTGGCCTTGCGCGACTCCGCGTGGCTGCAAGGGAGGGGAATCCTTATGTTGGAGCCGCGCCGTCTCGCGGCGCGCATGGCGGCGGCGCGTATGGCCGCGACCCTGGGTGAAAAGCCCGGCGAGACCGTGGGCTATCGCGTGCGCCTCGACTCGAAAGTCTCGGCGCGCACGCGCGTCGAGGTGGTGACCGAAGGCATTCTGACGCGCCGCCTGCAGACCGATACCGACCTTGCCGGCGTCGGCCTTCTCATTTTCGACGAATTTCATGAACGCAGTCTCGACGCCGATACCGGTCTTGCGCTGGCGCTCGATATACAGCGCGCGCTCAGGCCCGATCTCAAAATTCTGGTGATGTCGGCGACTCTGGATGACCAGGCGGTCTCCGCGCTGCTGGGCGGCGCACCGGTCATTGCCTGCGATCATCGGCCCTTTCCGGTCGAGACGCGTTTCCTCGACAAATCACCCGGCGACGATCTGCCGCGTGAAATGGCGGCCCTGATCCGCCGCGCGCTGGATGAAGAAACCGGCAGTATTCTTGCATTTCTGCCGGGCGAGGGCGAAATTCGCCGCACCGCCGCGTTGCTGGAAGATGGCGGCTTGCCGCGCGACACGATCATCGCGCCGCTGTTCGGCGCATTGCCGCCGGACACGCAGCAGCGCGCCGTCGATTCATCGCCTGCGGGTGTGCGCAAAATCGTGCTGGCCACGACCATCGCCGAGACCAGCCTTACGATTGAAGGCGTGCGCGTGGTGATCGACTGCGGCACCAAGCGCGCGCCGCGTTTCGACACCCGCCGCGGGATGACCCAGCTGATGACCGTGCGCGTCAGCCGCGCCGCCGCCGAACAGCGCCGCGGCCGCGCGGGACGTTTGGAGCCCGGTGTGTGTTATCGCCTGTGGACGGCAGCCGAGGATCGCGGGCTCAAGCCTTATGACGACCCGGAGATGCTTCAGGCGGATTTGGCGCCGTTGGCGCTCGATCTCGCCGCCTGGGGCGTACACGATCCGCAAAGCCTGTCGTGGATGACGCCGCCGCCCGCGGGCGCTTTCGCGCAGGCGCAGGACGTGTTGCGGCGGCTGGGCGCGTTGGATGACGCGGGACGCATCACGCCGGAAGGCAAAGCCATGGCGGCGTTGCCGCTGCATCCGCGTCTCGCCCATCTCGTGCATCGCGGCAAGGATTTGGGCAATGGCGGCTTGGCTTGCGACACGGCGGCGTTGCTGGCCGAGCGCGACTTCCTGGTCGGCACACGCGATCCCGATCTGCGGTTGCGTCTGGATGCGCTCCTCGGGCGCGAGCGTGGTCTGCGCGTCAATCGCGGCGGGTTGGAGCGCGTGAAGGCCGCCGCGCGCCAGATTCGCGGTCTCGCGCGGGTCTCGGGGAATGCCGCGCGCACCGACGCGGCGGGCGTGCTGGTGGCCTTGGCCTATCCCGACCGCATCGCGCAGCGGCGCGGCGGCGATGGGCGCTATCGTCTGTCCGGCGGCGGCGGCGCGTTCGTCGATGCCGCCGATGCCTTGGCGGGTCAAGAGTTCCTGGCCGTGGCCGATCTCGACGGCGCTGCGCGCGACGCCCGCATCTATCTGGCGGCGTCGCTTTCGCGCGCCGAGATCGAAGATGTCTTCGCCGCCGACATTATGGATGTGGACGTTGTGGAATGGGACAACCGCGAGCACATCGTGCAGGCGCGGCGTCAGCGGCGGTTCGGCGCGTTGATCCTCGAAGATAAGCCGCTGGCAAAGGCCAATCCGGAGCTTCTGGCCACGGCGATGATTCAGGGCATCCGCAGCTTGGGTCTCGCGGCGCTGCCCTGGACCGATCATGCGCGCGGCCTGCGGCAGCGCGTCGCGGTGTTGCGGACGGCGTTTCCCGAAGAACCTTGGCCCGATCTATCCGATACGGCGCTGACGGATAATCTAGAAGCGTGGCTCTCCCCCTATCTCGGCGGCATGTCGCGTCGCGCCCATCTCACCAACCTCGATCTCAACGCGGCTTTGCTGGCTCTGTTGCCGTGGCCGTTGCCGCAAAAGCTGGACGAGTTGGCGCCGACGCATCTACCGGTGCCTTCGGGGTCTCATATCGCCGTCGACTACAGCGCCGACGGCTCGCCCGCGTTGCATGTGAAGTTGCAGGAAGTGTTCGGCTTGCAGAACACGCCGGCTGTGGCGGGCGGGCGCGTGCCGGTAACGCTGCACCTGTTGTCACCCGCGCGCCGGCCCGTGGCGGTCACCCGCGATCTGAAAAGCTTTTGGGCCAATGTTTACCCGCAAGTGCGCGGCGAAATGCGCGGGCGTTATCCGCGCCACATCTGGCCGGAAAATCCGCTGGACGCCACGCCGGTGAAAAAATCGATCAAGCCGCGCGGCAGTTAAGCCGCTTCGCGTTTCAACCACTTCACGCTGTGTTTCCCCGCTTCAAGCTTGCGGGTGAGCCACGCACCGGCCTCGGTCATCTGTTCATCGAATTGCCAGGGCGGATTGACGACGGCGATGCCGGTGCCGCGCAAACCCACCGCCGCGCCGTCTTCTCGCGTGTCAGGCGTCAGTGCGAGTTCGCAGACCAGGATATCGCCCGGCGCCCAGGCCTTAAGGCCGTCCAGTAAAATGCGATGGCGGCTTTCTTTCAACACCGGGTACCAGACGACATAAATGCCTTGGCGCCACTTGCGCACAGCGTCGGCGAGTTTCTCGGGGATTTCGGCGTATTCGGTTTTGATTTCGTAGCTGGGGTCGATCAGCACGAGGCCGCGCCGCACTTTGGGCGGGATCAGTCCTGTCATGGCCTCCAGACCGTCGCGCTTGTGGACGCTGATGCGTGAATCGCGCCGCGCCCAGCGTTCCAGCACCGGATAGGCGCCGCTGTGCAGTTCGTTGAGGATCAGGTGGTCGTTTTCGCGCATGAACGCGCGGGCGAGGGCAGGCGAACCGGGATAACGCTTCAACGCGCCATCGGTATTCATCCGGCGCAATGCCGCCATATAGCCGTTCACAACAGGCGGCGCGTCTTCGTCCCAGAGGCGGGCGATACCGCGCGCGTATTCGCCGGTTTTCTGCGCGGAAGGACCGACAAGACTGTAGTCGCCTTCGCCGGCGTAGAGATCGGTGACGCTGAACGCTTTGTCTTTCTTGGCGAGGTGCGCCAACAGCAGGCAGAGCGCGATATGTTTGTGAACATCCGCCGCGCTGCCGGCGTGATAGGCGTGCTGGTAGCTCAGCATGTCGAGTCTCCGGCCCGGTTCTGGGTTAGTCCGATTCGCACCGCGGCACGGCCAAGGCCCGCCCCGGACGACCCCAGGCTTTCCGCCAAATCGCTTTGGACGACACAACGGCGGACGCTCTGGCAATGGCTGTACGGCACTGGTTTCGCTGGCTTTTTTCTATAATGACGGATACGCGCAACGGGCGAAGGTCGGGCATGGTCTACATTTAAGGCGGCGCATGGTAATTATGTCACGGAGCTCATTTTAATAATTATATTACAAGTTTGTCGCTTGGATCGGCAGAAACGTATTTCTTGTTGCACTGCACCAAATGCCCTTTGAAGGCGCTTTTTGCTCTGTTATAACCCCGCCCGGAAGTTGCTGGCCTCGCAACCGGCATTTCCGCGCATCGTTCCGGAATGGCGTCGTGGCCGCGTGAGCTGCTTTTTTAGTGTGCTCGCCGCGCGTGTTCATCTTCCCGCCATCTTTCTCGTTCAAAAGCTGGGCCCTAGACGCCGACCGTGGTCGGGCGAAAGAGATCGCCGACGCGGGAAAAGAATGTGTAGCAACGAACGGACAAGGAAAGTCTAAATAAAATGAGGATCCTGATAGCGCTTCTGGTGGTGTGCTTGGGTTCTGCCATCATTTGGAACTCGCTCGACCGCCCTCTCGATGCCCCGGATTGGCATGGCGAGATGAAGGGCGTCTCCTACAGCCCCAGCGGCCTCTACAGCGAAGCTCAGCTCCGCGAGGGCGTACCGGAAGCGGTGATTCGCGAGGATCTCGAAAAACTTTCCAAAATCACCAAACGTGTCCGCACCTATACCGTCAACTACGGTATCGAGCGCACGCCCTATATCGCTAAAGAGTTGGGCATGAAAGTGTCGCTCGGCATCTGGCTCACCAGCGATCCTGACATCAACGAAGCCGAAGTCGTCAAAGCCATTAAAGCCATTAACGACAACCCGGGCGTTATCGACCGCGTGTTTGTCGGCAACGAAGTCGTCATGCGCGGCGAACTTACCGCCGAGCAGGTGACCGCGTTCATCCTGCGCGTCAAGAAGGCCATCACTAACAAGAAGGTCGAAGTCGGCACCGTTGATGTGCCCGCGTTCTGGACCAAGAACCCCGATCTCGCGAAAGAAAGCTCCTTCATCGGCATCAATTTGCTGCCCTATTGGGAAGGCGTGACCGCGGACCAGTCCTTGGACTGGGTCGACGACTACGTTCAGCAGATGAAGGAAGAGTTTCCGAAGAAGAAGGTCGTCATTACTGAAGCCGGCTGGCCGTCGGAAGGCCGCGTGAAGCGCGGCTCCGTGCCTTCACCGGCCATGGAGGCCTACTTCCTCCGCCACTTCCTGACCTACGCCAACATCAAGAACTACGACTACTACATCATCGAAGCCTTCGATCAGCCTTTCAAGGCGGCCACGGAAGGCGCGGTCGGCGCGTTCTGGGGCATGTTCGACGCCGAAGGCAACCCGAAGATTAGCTTTACCGGTACGCTGAGCTCGTTCGAGGAGTGGGCGACTTATACCGGCATCGCCGTCGCCGGCAGCTTGATCATCGGCCTTGTCGTTCTGCTGCTGATCCCGGCCATGGGTTTCCAGGGCTACCTGCTGGTCAGCGGCATCGTCGGTCTGGTGGTTTCGGGCGCGCTCTTCATCGTCGAAGCGACGTCGCTCCGCTATGTGGCTTGGGGCACGTTGGGCAGCGCCTTGTTCGTGATCCCGTTTGGCCTGTTCACGGCGCTCCTGCTGATCACCGAAACCACGGAATGGGCTTTGAGCCTGTGGCGTAAGGGCCGCAAGCGCATGCCGACGGGTTCCTTGGCGCATTATCCCAAGGTCTCGATCCATGTGCCTTGCTACAACGAGCCGCCGCAGATGGTCATCCAGACCCTTAACGCGCTCGCGCGCCTCGATTATCCCGACTACGAAGTCATTCTGTTGGATAACAACACGAAGGATCCGGCGGACTGGAAACCGGTGGAAGCCCATTGCAAGACGCTGGGTGAAAAATTCCGCTTCTTTCACTTCGACAATATGAAGGGCTTCAAGGCCGGCGCGCTCAATAAGGCGCTGGAACTGACGCACCCCGACGCCGCCTATATCGGCGTGATCGACAGCGACTATCAGGTGATGCCGCACTGGCTGAAAACCGCCATGCCCGCGTTCTCTGATCCGAAGGTCGCGATCTTCCAGGGACCGCAGGACTATCGCGACGCCCATGAAAGCCTGTTCAAGTCGCTCTGCTACGAGGAATACACCGGCTTCTTCCGCATCGGCATGGTCGAGCGCAACGAACACAACGCCATCATTCAGCACGGCACCATGTGTGTGGTCCGCCGCGCGGCGATGGAAGAAGTGGGCGGTTGGGCCGAATGGTGCATCACCGAAGACACCGAATTGGGTCTGCGCCTGTTCGAAGCGGGCTACACCGCGCACTACACGTCGGAAACCCTGGGCCGTGGCCTGATGCCCGACACCTATGACGCCTATAAGACGCAGCGTTATCGCTGGGTCTACGGCGCCATGCAGATCATGAAGCGTCACGCCGCCGAAATCTTCCGCGGCAAATCCAAGCTGACCATTGCTCAGCGGTATCACTTCGTGGCCGGCTGGCTGCCGTGGTTCGCCGACGGCTTCGCCCTGGTCTTCGGCGTACTGGCGTTGATCTGGTCGTTCCTGATGGCGGTGGCGCCGAAACACTTCGACGTGCCGTTGACGGCGCTGTCGTCGGTAGCCCTGGCGATCTTCACCGTGAAGACGGTCAAGACCGTGCTTTTGCACCGCGCGAAGGTCGGCACCGGCTTCATGGGCGCCATGGCTTCCGCGATCACGGGCCTGTCACTGGCTTATACCGTCGGACACGGCGTCATCGCCGGTCTCTTCACCACCAGCAAGCCGTTCATGCGGACGCCGAAGTGCGAAGACACCGCGCCGTGGTCCCATGCGCTGCGCCTGGTGAAGACGGAAGCGATGCTGCTTGCGGGCACGATCTTCGCGATCGCGTCGACCGTCCATATCCGCCGCTTTGAAGATCCGGCGGAACAGATATGGGTGGTGGCGCTCGCGATCATGGCCGTGCCTTATGTGGCTTCGATCTTGGTGGCTTTGGGCTCGACCCTGAAACTCGGCACGCGTCATGTGGCCGCGCCGCAGGTCGATGCTCCGGCCTACGCCCCGACCAACGCCGATCTCCCGGCCTAACGCCGGCTTTTGAGAAATACGAAAACAGGCTCCGGCAGCGGGGCCCGTTTTTTTGTGACTCCCCGCCGGCACAAGGCCGCCAGGTCGGCTTATCCGGGCGCAAATGTCCCAAACTTCTACATCTAGGCGCTCCCTCCCCATAGATGCCCATCTATTGTGGATAGGAAGGCCTATAAGCACATATCTGCGAAATAGTGGTGGGGGAGCGCACTCTTATATATGCGGGGCGTTCTGAGCCGCGTTTAAGGCCGTTTGCGCACCGCCGTTACATTTCCCTGCGGATGGATTTGTAAGCCAGCCAATCCGGGCTGAGGCCGCGGATGGATTTGAGAATGTCCGCACGGTGGCGCTCGGGTGTCTCGGACCATGCCTGGACGTGGGTGCGAATGGCGAAAATCACCGTCCCGGTCCGGGGCAGTTTCAGGAAACTCTGATCCTCGCGGCGCAGGTACATGGCGGCGTCACCCTGCGGATCGACTGGCGGTGTCGGTTCCGGAAGGAACAGGTCCGGCGCGCCCGCGAGGCCCCAGTTGCTCCGGATGTAGGCGCGCTCGGGTTTCAGTCGGGCGAGGAAACGGTCGACATTGGCCGTGAGCTGCGCGGCGTAATCGGGCACCGGTCCATGCACGGCGAGAACACTGCCGCCAAGTTTCTCCCTGAGTTTCCAGCGGTTGGGAAAACACAGCAGGCCTGCGGTGAGCCGGAAGGTATGATCCGGCGCCGGCGTAAGGACGCAGATGTCTTCGGCAACCGCTTGCCCAATGGCGCCGAGGGCGATGAAGCTGTCGGGCGCGGGCAGGATCGGGAAGCCGCGGTCGCGCAAGACGTCCGCCAGTTCCGCGACGGCGGCGTCAGCTTCCGGCAGCGCCGCCACGACATCGCCGCCGTAAGCGGCCATCAGCCGCGCGCGTTCGGCCAGCAGCGCGCGATCACCGGGTTGCGGCGCAAGCCAGTCGGCCAGCGGCAGGGGTTCCAGCCCCATGCGCGCGGGATGCAGCGTGTCGTTCACCGCTCGATCCGCAGCCAGCGGGCGCGGTTTACGTTGACGACGTTATCGACGTAACCTTTCACGACGGGCGAGATGAGGCTCCGGGTTGTGAAAAAGCTGAGGGTCGCGACGGGAATATCGTCCAGGGCAATCTGTTCGGCGCGCGCCAAAACCTCCGCGCGCTTCTCGAGATCGAGTGTAACGGTGGCTTCATCGAGCGCGGCGTCGTAAGCGGCGCTTTTATAGCCGCTGTAGTTATACGCGCCGGACCGGGAATCCAGCAGGAAGAGGAACGTCTGCGGGTCATTGAAGTCCGCGCCCCAGCGCGCCTGAGCCGCGGTGAAATCCGCCTGACGCAACGCGTCGTAATGGATCTTCGGCTCGTTGCCGATCAGCTTCATGACGATATTGCATGGCTTGAGCATGGCGGCCTGCGCGACGACGGACCGCCGCGAATCAATGCTGATCATGTAGAGAAACGCGAACGTCAGCGGCTTGTCGGCGGTATAGCCCGCCTCCGCCAATAGGCGTATCGCTTCTGCGCGCCGCTGTTCCATGGGTTGGTCGGCGAAGCTCACGCGCGCTTTGCTGTGATAGTTGTCGATGCCCGGCGGCACAAAGCTATAGGCCGGGATCTGGCCGTCGCGCAGAACTTTGTCGGTGAGCACCGCGCGATCTATGCACAACGACACGGCCTTGCGCAGGCGTGAATCATTGAACGGCGCTTTGCGCATATTGAACGCGATGTATTCGTTGCCGAGCATGGGCGCGACGTGGGCTTGGCCCGGCATGTTTTCCTGCAGCCATGGGTATTGGCTCATGGGAAAGCCGCGCGTACCGATGTTGGCGTCCAACTCCTGCGCGCGATACCGCTTCAGCGCGGACGCCTGATCGTCGGTGGGGTAAAAATAGATTTCATCAATGGCGACATTTTTGGCGTCATAGAACAGCGGGTTCTTGACGACTTTAAGTTCCTCGTGGGCCTTCCAGTATGCGAGCTTGTAGGGGCCGTTGGTCACGGCATTGCCCTGCTTGATCCAGTCGTTGCCGAATTTCGCATATGCATGCCGCGGGATGGGATAAGCCGTGGCGTGGACCAGCAGGCCCAGCAGGTAGGGGGTGGGATGTTCCAGCGTGATCTCGACGGTGCGGGCATCGGGCGCGCGCACGCCTACCTGATCGGGCGGCAGTTTTCCGCTGTTCACGGCTGCGGCGTTCTTGATGACGTACTGGATCGAGGCGTATTGCGCGGCGGTCTTGGGATCGAGCAGCCGGCGGAAGCCCGCGACAAAATCCTCGGCGGACATCGGAACGCCGTCGGACCACACCAGGCCGGGGCGCAGCTTGAATGTCCAAACCAGGCCGTCGGGGCTCACCGTCCAGCTTTCCGCCGCCCCGGGGATAGGCTTGCCTTTGGCATCCTCGGTGGTCAGGCCGAGGAACAGCTCGCCGATGATGTTGTTTTCCA
>JAIEMI010000219.1 GCA_019752235.1 Rhodospirillaceae bacterium | reverse complement strand
CGTGGTGGTTGTCGGCGCGGGCGGCGCGGGTCTGCGCGCCACCTTCGGCATGGTCCAGCACGGTCTGAAGACCGCCTGCATCACCAAGGTCTTCCCGACCCGCAGTCACACAGTCGCCGCGCAGGGCGGCGTGGGCGCCGCGCTCGGCAACATGGCCGAGGACAACTGGGTCTGGCACATGTACGACACCGTCAAGGGTTCCGACTGGCTCGGCGACCAGGACGCCATTGAATATATGTGCCGCGAAGCGATCCCCGCGGTGCACGAGCTTGAACACTACGGCGTGCCGTTCTCGCGCACGCCCGAAGGCAAGATTTACCAGCGCCCTTTCGGCGGCCACATGCGCAACTTCGGCGAAGCGCCGGTGCAGCGTGCCTGCGCCGCCGCCGACCGTACCGGCCACGCTATCCTGCACACGCTCTATCAGCAGAGCCTGAAGCATAAGGCCGAGTTCTTCGTCGAATACTTCGCCCTCGACCTGATGATGGATGAGAGCGGCTGCCGCGGCGTCGTCGCCCTCGACATGGCCACCGGCACCATCCACCGCTTCAAAGGCCATCAGACCGTCATGGCCACCGGCGGCTACGGCCGCGCGTATTTCTCCTGCACGTCGGCGCACACCTGCACCGGCGACGGCAACGCCATGGTCGCCCGCGCCGGCCTGCCGCTGCAGGACATGGAGTTCGTCCAGTTCCACCCGACCGGCGTCTATGGGGCCGGCGTGCTGATCACCGAAGGTGCGCGCGGCGAAGGCGGTTACCTCACCAACAGCCACGGCGAGCGTTTCATGGAACGCTACGCGCCGACGGCCAAGGATCTGGCGTCGCGCGACGTCGTGTCGCGCGCCATGACCATGGAAGTGCGCGACGGCCATGGCGTCGGTCCGGAAAAAGATCACATCATGCTGCACCTGGAGCACTTGGGCGCCGAAGTGCTGCATCAGCGTCTGCCGGGCATCACCGAAACCGCGAAAGTCTTCGCGGGCGTCGACGCCACGAAAGCGCCGATCCCGGTGCTGCCGACCGTGCACTACAACATGGGCGGCATTCCCACCAACTACATGGCCGAAGCCATCAACCCGCTGCCCGGCAAGCCGGACAACGTCATCCCGGGCCTCATGGCCATCGGCGAAGCGGCCTGCGTGTCGGTGCACGGCGCCAACCGTCTCGGCACCAACTCGCTGCTTGATCTGGTGGTCTTCGGGCGCGCCGCCGCTTTGCGCGCTAAAGACATCGTCAAGAAGGGCGCGTCGCATCGTCCGCTGGCCAAGGACGCCGCCGATCTCGCCCTCAGCCGTCTCGATCGCCTGCGCAACGCCAACGGGTCCATGACCACCGCCCAGATCCGCAAGAACATGCAGCGCACGATGCAGAACGACGCCGCCGTGTTCCGCACGTCCAAGACGCTGAAGGAAGGCATGGACAAGATGGGCCAGATCGCGGGTTCGTTGAAGGACATCAAGGTGTTCGACCGCTCGCTGATCTTCAATACCGACCTGATCGAAGCGCTGGAGCTGGAAAACCTGATGGCCTGCGCGCTTGCCACCATCACCGGCGGTGAAGCACGTCACGAAAGCCGCGGCGCGCATGCGCACGAGGATTTCCCGAACCGCGACGACGCCGGATGGATGAAGCACACGCTGGCCTGGATCGGCGACGACTGGAAGGTCAAGCTCGACTACCGTCCGGTGCACACCTATACGCTGACCAACGAAGTCCAGTACATCCCGCCAAAAGCGCGTGTGTACTAGGCGCGCGTGACTAAGACCGGACCAAAGGATCTCCGCACATGGTTGAGTTTTCTCTCCCCAAGAATTCCAAGCCCGCCAAGGGCAAGACCCACGCCGCGCCGCAGGGTGCGAAGAACGTGAAGCGGTTCGACGTCTACCGCTACGATCCGGACTCGGGCGCTAATCCGCGCATCGACAGCTACGACGTCGATATGGATACCTGCGGCCCGATGGTGCTGGACGCCCTTCTGAAAATCAAAGACGAGATGGATCAGACGCTGACGTTGCGCCGGTCCTGCCGCGAAGGTATTTGCGGCTCATGTTCCATGAACATCGACGGCGGCAACACGCTGGCCTGTCTGAAGCCCATCGATGAATGTAACGGCACGGTCAAGGTCTATCCGCTGCCGCACATGCCGGTGGTCAAGGATCTGGTGCCCGATCTCACGCACATCTACGCGCAGTATGCGTCCGTCGAACCGTGGATGAAGAACGACACCCCGCCGCCTGCCGGCGGCGAACGTCTGCAGTCGCCGGAAGAGCGCGCGAAGCTCGACGGTCTGTGGGAATGTATCTTGTGCTTCTGCTGCACGACCAGCTGTCCCAGCTACTGGTGGAACGGCGACCGTTACCTCGGTCCCGCCGTCCTTCTGCAGGCGGCGCGCTGGATCAACGACAGCCGCGATGAAGCCACCGGCGAACGGCTCGACAACCTCGAGGATCCATTCCGCCTTTACCGCTGCCACACCATCATGAACTGCACCAATACCTGCCCCAAAGGCCTCAACCCCGCCAAGGCCATCGCCGATATCAAGATGAAGATGGTCGAGCGCGCGGGCTGATCGAACGCTTGAGCGAAAATAAGAGGGCCGTCCGAAAGGGCGGCCTTTTTTATTGTGCGGCAAGACGCCGCAGTTCGAACGCGGCGACGGTGTGCTCCACGCTCAACGGCCTGCATGCGGACAGGGCTTCATGGAACAAATCCCGCGCGCCCTTGCCCTTTTTCCGGACAACCAGCCATTCGCCCAGGAACAGCGTGGTTTCGCAGCGGCCGTTGCGGCCCGCATAGGCCGACGCGGCGCGCGCGCCGGCGATGAACTGCGCGGAGTCGTGGTCCGACATAAAGGCTTCGATGACGTAGCGCGCGTTGCCGTTGGAGCCCAAGGCGGAAAACTGCTGCGGGTCCATGATGATGCCGGCGCGTAAGTGGGCCTTTGCCAGCCAGATAAAATAGCTGTCCTGGCGTGGGGCGCGGTGCGCGGCCTCCCGGAAGTCGGCAATCGCGCCGATCCAGTCGCTCTTGAGATATTTTGATACGCCGCGGCTGAAGTGCCAGTCGACGTCGTGGCGTTTATCTAGAAGCTTGTCAAAATCGGAAATCGCGTCGTCATAGCGCCCTAAAACCATCCGGAGATGACCGCGCGCGAACTGCACGTCATCTTTTCTTGCGTCAAGCGCCAACGCTTGATCGAGATCGGCGAGGGCTTCATCGGGACGGTTGAGTTGCTGCAGAATTTCGGCGCGTGTCGTGCGCACGAGAACCACCAGGCCCAAGGTGTGCGTCGGCGAATGCGTGGTGTCGCCCGCGCGCGAACCTAAGGCTGCGACAGTCAGAGGTGTGGGGCTGAGCCGTACGGCGGCGTCCAAATCCGCGAGGGCTTTTTCGTACTGCCGCTGCTTTTGGAACAGTGTGCCGCGGCGGTAGTAGTGCATGTAATTTTCAGGGTTGGCGGCGATCTCGACGGAAAAAGCGTCAATGCCCCCCATGGACTCCGCCCCGAACAGGCTTTTTTTCTTCGACCAGGGACCGGGGATGAGATCCAGCCGCTGCGCGCCGAGAAAGGCGCCGACAGCGACGACAATGGTGAGCGCCATGGCGCCGTAGCGCAGTTTCCGCATGGTGGACCCCGTGGGCGGTTGCAGCGCCATCATAACGCGCGCGCCCGGGGTTTTGCCCCTATGGTTTTGCCACGCAACTGTAAAAAACCCGCCGTGGAGCGATCATGGTACAGCCCCAGCGTTCTTCGGCGCTGAATTGGGGAACCCGCCCGGTCCGGGCGCACTCCGACTCGGCCAATTTTTCGACTTCCGCCGCAGCGGTGGCACTTTTCGAATAGCAAATCGCCACCCGGTTGGGATTGGACATGCCCACCGGCGTGGTTTGTCCCGCTTCCCGGCGACTATCGACATAAGCTGTCGTGCCGCAGCCACTCAGCGCCGCTCCAAGGCCTAGAATCAGCCACGCCGTTCCCTTCGCCTTGTGACTTTGTCGCAAAAGCGCCATCAGCCTCTCCTCACGCAATGTTATCCACAGGCTCCCGCAAGCCTTGGAAGCGGCTTCTCGCCGATGGGGCGTTGTCTTAACCCCTCGTCCTGTTTATCTTTTCGCCCGGATGCACTTTTGTCGAGGGGAGTTTTCGATGTCCTCAGGGAAATACCGGCTTGTTACGCGCAGCGATTTCGATGGTCTCGTCTGCGCCGCTATCCTTAAGGAACTGAACATGATCGATGAGATCAAGTTCGTTCACCCGAAGGACATGCAGGATGGGGTGATCGAGATCACCAACCGCGATATCACCACCAACCTGCCGTACGTGGAGGGTGTCCATCTCGCCTTCGACCACCACGAGAGCGAAACCATTCGTGTCGGTAAAAAAGAGAACCACATCATCGACAAGCACGCGCCCTCGGCCGCGCGCGTGGTCTATGACTATTACGGCGGCAAGAAGAAGGTTCCTCGGATTTCCGACGCTTTGATGGCGGCGGTCGACAAGGGCGACGCCGCGCAGTTCAACAAGGATGAAGTGCTCAACCCACAGGGGTGGGATCTGATGAACTTCATCATGGACGCGCGTACCGGCCTCGGCCGCTTCCGCGAGTTCACGATCTCCAATTATCAACTCATGATGGAGCTGATCGACAAGTGCGTGCAGATGTCGGTGGAAGACATTCTCATGCTTCCGGATGTGGTGGAACGCGTCGATCTCTACGTCGAGCACGAAGCCAAGGCCAAGGATCAGATCAAGCGCTGCTCGACCGTGCACAAGAACCTCGTGATTCTTGACCTGCGCGAAGAGGAAACCATCTGGGCCTGCAACCGCTTCCTGATTTACGCGCTGTATCCGCAGACCAACATCTCGATCCACGTGATGTGGGGCCTGAAGAAACAGAACACCGTGTTTGCCATCGGTAAGTCGATCTTCGACCGCTCCAGCAAGACCAACGTCGGCGAACTGTGCTTGAAGTACGGCGGCGGCGGCCACCAGGCGGCGGGCACCTGTCAGGTTCCCAACGATCTCGCTGAAAAAACGCTCAATGACATCATTGAGAAGGTCAATAAGGACGGCTAAGCCATCCTTTCCGCGCTAGACATCTCCGTGCCGCTCCTTATCAAGGGGCGGCACGACTGTTTTATGAACACCGCCATCCATGACTGAAAGCCCTCTACAATGTTACCGCGCGCTGGTGGATGCCGGCGAACTCAAAGCCGATCCCGCCCAGGAACTGGCGGCGGAAAAACTTTCCAGCCTGGCCCGTGCGCTCAGCGGCTACGCGCCGAAGAGCGGCAAAAAAGGCTGGCTGGGGCGCTTTGGCCTCGGCGCGCGTGATGAAATGCCGCCGCCGCAAGGCTTGTACCTCTATGGCGGCGTCGGGCGCGGCAAATCCATGTTGATGAATATGTTTTACGACGTGGCGCCGGTGGCCGCCAAAGAGCGTGTGCACTTCCACGCCTTCATGCGCGACATTCATCTTGAAATTCATCGCCGCCGCCAGATGCCGATGTATCAGGACGAGGGCGATCCGATCCCCGGCATGGCCGACGGCATCGCGGACAACACGACGCTCCTGTGCCTGGACGAAATGGAAGTCCGGGATATCGCCGATGCCATGATTGTCGGGCGTCTGTTCGAAAAACTCTTCGAGCGCGGTGTTGTTGTGGTCACCACGTCCAACCGCCATCCCGACGATCTTTACAAACACGGCCTGCAGCGGGAACGCTTCGTGCCGTTCATCGCGCTCATCAAACAGAAGCTCGACGTGCTGGCGCTGGAGTCGGCGCAGGACTACCGCTTAGGGCGTCTTGCCGGACAGACGGTCTATCACACGCCCCTGGGGACGGCCGCCGATGCCGCCCTGGATGCGGCCTGGGCGCGTCTTACCGATGACGCACCGCCCGAGCCCGATGTCGTACAGGTGCCGGGCCGGCGTATTCCGGTTCCCGCCGCCGCGCATCAAGTGGCGCGCTTTTCCTTCGGCGACCTCTGCGAACAGCCCTTGGGGCCCAGCGACTATCTCGCCATCGCCGCGCAATTCTCCACGGTGATCCTCAAGGACATCCCGCCGATGACCGAGGAGAAGAAAGACTCCGCGCGGCGCTTCGTGACCTTGATCGACGCGCTCTACGAGCATCGCACCGCGCTGGTCTGTTCCGCCGGCGCGCCGCCGGAGCAGCTTTACAGCGGCCGGGAAGGCGGTTTCGAGTTCGCCCGCACCGCCTCACGCCTCATCGAAATGCAAGCCGCGGACTACATCAGACAGCGGCATGTGGAATAGAAAACTGCCGTCGTTACATCTCGCACTTCGTCTTCCCGCGCGCTTCGATCTGCTTCGTGACCGCTTCTTTCATTTCCGCGTCGTTCGCATAAGCCTCCGGCAAACCGCGCAGCACCAGGGCAAAGGTGCCGCCCTTGGCATCCTCCTTTGACACTGTCGGATGCGCTGGATCCTCGGGCTGCGTCGGGCTCACCACGGCGATCTTCACATTCGGCATGCGCATCCGCAGGCGTTCCGCCGTGCCCAGGAATTCGTCGCTGTGGAATGAGCCGTTGATCTGCACGACTTTGCGCCCCGGGTTCTTCTGCAGATGCAGCGCGATGGACTCCGCCATGGTGTCGTCGCGCGTCACTTGCGCCGCGAAGCTGCGCAAAGCCGCTTCACTCGGCGGCTTTCTTTCCTTGGGCTTTTCTTTCGCGCCGTCTCCGCCGTGCCCCGCGTCATGGGAGACGAAGCCCAGGAACTTATCTTTATAAGGTCCGTCGCCCGTATGCAGCTGCGCCGCCGCCCAGCCGCGCTGTTCCGGTTTCATGCGCGCGAGGAAAGCTTCGCCCTCCCGGCCAACGCAGCGCACGATGCCTTCCGGCGCGTTGCCCGCGATCACCGGCAGCTTATGTTCCTTGGCGAATTCGACGAGCGGGCGGTAACTGGTGGCGTAGTTGTTCCAGGCGCGCGCCTTTTGCATGAACGGCGTCTCGCCGACTTTGCCCGCGAGATAGTCATCCAGCACCGGCTGAACGTCGCGTTCAAACTGCTCCATGGCCAGCGACAGCCGCGGCGCGCGCGCATGAATGGCGCGAAACAACGCCATCTGGGCGAGATGATTGCCGGGGTGACGGTGGGATTCGCCGATGAAGATGACGTCGTAAGTCGCCAGCACATCGGCGGCCTGATCGACCGACACGACTTGCGGCGTATGCGCGCCCGCGTCGGTCCGCATCAGGATGAAAGACGTCAGGTCGGGAAGCCCGCCTTCGCGCGGGGCTTGCGGCGACGGCACGGCGGCGCAGCCGCTCAGCAGCACGCCCAAACCGAAAGCCGCCGCATACCGCACCCGTGTGCTCATTCTAATTTCCCGAGTCATGGCGCCGCTCGCGCATCACCGATCGCGGATCGATCTGCTGTCCGTCGCGCAGCAATTCCATATGCACGAAACGCCCCGCGCCCGGGTGTTCGGCTTCAACCCATTGCGGTTCGCCCAAGGCCGCCGCGGTGTCGACCTTCGCGCCGACCATCGGGCCGGTGCGATCCACCATGGCGAACTTGACCATCATATTCGATTGCCGGTTCTCGCCCTGAATCACAACCCAGTCATAAAGCGGCATATCCGGATATTTCAGGCTGCGGCGGACGATGGTGCCGGCGAAGGGCGCCACCACGGGCTGATTAGGCATGCCCGACATGATCTCCAGGCCGGGGTGCGGATAGTCGTCGCGCCCCTGTTGTTTTGGCGATGCCCACAGCGGCGTCACACCTGGCGCGAAGACGTCGCGCAGCTTCAGGTTTTTCAGAAACCAGCGGCAAGGCGCCCAGGCGGCGGTGCCGAATCCCACATCGCAGGCTTTCGCGCGGCTGCTGGACCAGCCGACGATGCGCCAACCCTGTTCATCCTGCCGGAAGAAAAACGACATCGAATAAACCAGGCCCTTCACGTAAGGCTCCGGAATATCCATCAGCAGCTCGAAGATCGGCGCATGCGTGTTGATGACGTCCAGGGCGGTTTTGCTTTTGCCGTCCTTGGCCGTCATGTGTGCGCCATGGAATCGCGAGGGCGGAATCAGCCCGCCGCCATAAATGTGCAGGGCGAAGCCTTCGGGCATCAGGCGCTCGAAGGGCAGGGTCCAGGGCGCCGTCAGAACCTCCGTGTCCAGGGTGTCTGGCCCCGGATAGCGTTCCGGACCGGTGCTCAAACCCAACGCCATGCAAAGGTCGGCGGCGTCATAGAGCACGCAGGCCAGGTAGGTTTTGAGGCCGCATAGCGGAGTCGTCAGGGCGCCGGTGCAGGCTTGGGTGAGGTCGGGGGCGGTGCCTTCGATCTTTTCGCCGGGACTCTGGGTCCAGCGGGACGGGTCAGGGGCGGCTAGGGCGGAAGTTATACACAGGCCCCCCGCAAGAAGGGTCCATAGAGGGCCCCAAAGAGAGAGCGCCAAGACGGCTTTCAGCCCCTTACCCTCGCGCATGACAGCTCTCCCAAACACCTGCGGATGCCGCCCGCCGGACAAAAGCTTAGTTCAGTCCGGCGGGCGAGAAAAGCCGGGGCCAAGCCGGTGATAAAGCGGGCCTAAGGGCCTGGGAAAAAAGCCAAAAAACAGGCCTCTCCCCGTGCTTGCTCCCGGGGCGGGTTTCGCGCTACCACGGCACCATAATTCGCGGTCCCGCCCGGCGCTCCCGCCCGGCAGCCGCAGGCAGACCTCACCACTAAATCCAAAAACAAGGGGACTTCATGGCTCGCAACAAGATCGCCCTCATCGGCTCCGGCAACATCGGTGGCACACTCGCCCACCTCATCGGCCTGAAGGAACTTGGCGACGTCGTCATGTTCGATATCGCCGAGGGCGTCCCCCAGGGTAAGGCCCTCGACATTCTGCAATCGACCCCGGTCGAAGGCGTGAATGCGAATTATTCGGGCGCCAACGACTATTCCGCCATCGCCGGGTCCGACGTCGTCATCGTCACCGCCGGCGTGCCGCGCAAGCCCGGTATGAGCCGCGATGACCTTCTCGGCATCAATCTGAAAGTGATGAGTCAGGTGGGCGAAGGCATCAAGAAGTACGCCAAGGACGCCTTCGTGATCTGCATCACCAATCCTTTGGATGCGATGGTCTGGGCGCTGCGCGAATTCTCGGGTCTGCCGCACAATAAGGTCGTCGGCATGGCCGGCGTGCTGGACAGCGCGCGCTTCCGCACCTTCCTCGCCGAGGAATTCAAGGTCTCGGTCGAAGACGTCACCGCTTTCGTGCTCGGCGGCCACGGCGACACCATGGTGCCGCTGGTGCGTTACTCCACCGTCGCCGGCATCCCGCTGCCCGACCTCGTGAAGATGGGTTGGACCACGCAGGAGAAGCTCGACAAGATCGTCCAGCGTACCCGTGACGGCGGCGCCGAAATCGTCGGCCTGCTCAAGACCGGCTCGGCCTTCTACGCGCCCGCCGCGTCGGGCATCGCCATGGCGAAAGCATACTTGCGCGATGAAAAGCGCGTGCTGCCTTGCGCCGCCTACATCAACGGCCAGTACGGCGAGAAAGACCTCTACGTCGGCGTGCCGGTCGTGATCGGCGCCGGCGGCGTCGAGCGCGTCGTCGAAATCTCGCTCAATCCCGACGAAAAGAAGATGTTCGACAACTCCGTCAATGCCGTGCGCGGTCTTGTGGCCGCCTGCAAAGGCATCGACAGCAACCTGAAATAAAAAGAAGTCAGGATCCATATAAATGAATATCCACGAGTATCAGGCCAAGCAGCTTCTGAAGAAGTACGGCGTGCCCGTCCTCGACGGCGGCGTCGCGTACACCGCGGAAGAAGCCGAGAAGATCGCGCAAGGCCTCAAGAGCAGCGTGTTCGTCGTGAAGTCGCAGATTCACGCCGGCGGACGCGGGAAGGGCACCTTCAAGGAAGCCGCCGCCGGCGGTAAGGGCGGCGTGCGCGTTGTAAAGTCAGCCGCCGAAGTGAAGGAAAACGCCAAGCAGATGATCGGCAACACGCTGGTCACCATCCAGTCGGGCGCCGAAGGCAAGAAGGTCAAGCGCGTCTACGTCGAATCCGGCTGCAACATCGCGCGCGAACTTTATCTCTCCATGCTGGTGGACCGCAGCACGTCGCGCGTCACCGTCATGGCCTCCACCGAAGGCGGCGTGAACATCGAAGACGTGGCGCACAACACGCCGGAAAAAATCTTCTTCCAAAGCTTCGATCCCGCCACCGGCATCCAGGGCTACCACTGCCGCAAGATCGGCTTCTCCCTTGGCCTCAAGGACGCTCAGATCAAGTCCTTCACCAAGCTGCTGACGGCGCTCTACAAGGCGTTTCTGGACACCGACGCTTCCATGCTGGAGATCAACCCGCTGGTGGTCACGGCCGAAGGCGACGTTCTGCCGCTCGACGCCAAGATGAACTTCGATTCCAACGCGCTCTACCGTCATCCCGAAATCGTCGAACTGCGCGACGAGGACGAGGAAGACCCCATGGAACTGGAAGCCTCGAAGCACGACCTCAACTACATCAAGCTCGATGGCACCATCGGCTGCATGGTCAACGGCGCCGGTCTGGCCATGGCGACCATGGACATCATTCAGTTGTACGGCGCGTCGCCGGCCAACTTCCTCGACGTCGGCGGCGGCGCGACCCGTGAACGCGTCACCACCGCCTTCAAGATCATCCTGTCCGATCCCAACGTCGAAGGCATCCTGGTGAACATCTTCGGCGGCATCATGCGTTGCGACGTTATTGCCGAGGGCGTTGTCGCCGCGGCCCGTGAAATCAGCCTCAATGTGCCGTTGGTGGTTCGTCTCGAAGGCACCAACGTCGAACTGGGCAAGAAGATCATGGCCGACTCCGGCCTGCCTATTATCTCCGCCGACAATCTCGCCGACGCGGCTCAGAAAGTCGTTAAAGCCGTGAAGGAGGCCGCGTAATGGCCGTTCTCGTTAATAAAAATACCAAGGTCATCTGCCAGGGCTTCACCGGCAGCCAAGGCACGTTCCACTCCGAACAGGCCATTGCTTACGGCACCCAGATGGTCGGCGGTGTGACGCCCGGCAAAGGCGGCACCAAGCATCTCGATCTGCCGGTGTTCGACACCGTCGCCGACGCCAAGAAGGCCACCGGCTGCGATGCCACAGTCATCTATGTGCCGCCGCCCTTCGCGGCGGACGCGATCTTAGAGGCCATCGATGCCGAACTCGCGCTCGCGGTTTGCATCACCGAAGGCATTCCGGTGCTGGACATGGTGAAGGTGAAACGCGCGCTGCAGGGCTCCAAGACGCGTCTCGTGGGGCCCAACTGCCCCGGCGTCATCACGCCCGGCGAATGCAAAATCGGCATCATGCCCGGCCACATTCATCGCCGCGGCAAGATCGGCATCGTCTCGCGCTCTGGCACGCTCACCTATGAAGCCGTCGCGCAGACCACCGCCGCCGGCCTCGGCCAGACGACTTGTATTGGTATCGGCGGCGACCCCGTCAACGGCACCAACTTTATCGACTGCCTCGACCTCTTCCTGAATGATGACGAGACTCAAGGCATCATCATGATCGGCGAGATCGGCGGCACCGCTGAAGAAGACGCCGCGGCGTTCTACAAAGCGCATAAAAAGAAGAAACCCATCGTCGGCTTCGTCGCCGGCGCGACCGCCCCTCCGGGCCGGCGCATGGGCCACGCCGGCGCCATCATCTCCGGCGGCAAGGGCACGGCCGCGGCCAAGTTCGACGCCATGAAGAGCGCCGGTTTCCTCATCGCGGACTCGCCGGCCTCGCTCGGCTCCACGATGGTCAAAGCGATGAAGGGCTAAACACGATGAAGCGTTTCGCCGGCCTGCTCGCCTCCTTGGTCATCGGCGGCGCGGCCTTGCTGACCGGTCCCGCGTCCGCCAAGGACGCGGCGCTGATCAATCTCAGCGCCGGTATGTTCGACTGGGAAAGCAGCCGCACGCAGGAATTCGAAGGCCGCGTCGAGTATCGCTTCGCCCACGGTTTCTTCGCAACCGACGGCGCCTTCCGCGGTTTCAAGCCGCTGGTGGGCCTCATGGCGACCACCGGCGGTTCGGTGTTCGGGTATGCCGGGCTCGCCGCGCCCTTCGCCTTCGATGACGGCCGTTGGGAAATCGTCCCCTCGGGCGGCATCGGTGCATACTCCAAGGGCGACGGCCTCGATCTCGGCGGCACCTTTGAATTCCATCTCGGGATCGGCGCGAGCTACGCCGTCACCGGCGATTCCCGTTTGGGTGTTGCGATCTATCACATCTCCAACGCCGCCACGCACCGCAAGAACCCCGGCGTGAACACCGTGGCGGTGACCTGGTCCTTCGCGTTTAACGGACTGTAAGTTTACCCGGTGCGAGGACAGACATGATCCTCGCGCCGGATAAACGCTTCCTCTTCATCCACGTCCCCAAGGCCGCCGGCACGTCCATCAACAGTGCGCTGTCGATGCACGACGCATTTTTTCCCGTGCGTACCGGCGACGTTGCCGCGCGCAAACAACACGCGGAAAAAATCGGGCTGCCCTCCGCCACGGCGCTGCTGGGCGAGCATGCCTCGGCCAAACACTTCATCACCGCGTTGGGCGCGGAAGCTTACGGCGGTTACTACTCCACCGCCTTCGTCCGCAATCCGTGGGATGTGGCGGTGTCGTGGTTTCATTACCGGCAGATCAATCCGGCGGTGGCGGGCCACGCCGAAGCCGCGGCGTCGGGCAGCTTCGCGAAGTATGTGGCAAAGCATCTGGCCGGACCGGACGGCGCGCGCCTGGTGGGTCTGCAGCATCCCTTTGTCGTCGATGACGGCGGTGCGCTGGCTGTTTCATTCATGGGGCGTTACGAGTCGCTCGAACAGGACTTCGCCAAGGTGGTCGCGCACCTTCAAATCACCACTCTGGCGCTGGACCACTTCAATCAGAGTTACCATCCGGCCTGGCCCGGCCTCTATACGCGCGACACCTTCGAGATCGTTCGCGCGCTGGTCAGCCATGACGCGGCGCTCTTTGGGTATCCCGACGACCCCGCAGCCTACGGTATTTCCTGACGCGCCTGCGCGGGCGCAGGCGCCGAAAACCCTGATTTATCATTGGCTTCGCCGCCAATCGGGTGCGGCGCAGAGACCCCGCGGATATTCGCGTTCCACGCGTATCGACGTCGCCGATATTCATCCCCGTGTCCGCCGATTTTTGGTCTAAGTCATTGTCAGTAACAGGATATTCGGTTATTAATACGACCATTGGCCGCCCGTGTTGTAGGCCCGTCCCAGGGTCCGCCGGGCGCCCGCTTTGGGATCTCAAGGACTCACCCGTGGACGCCTCTTTCCTGACCGGCGCAAACGCTACGTTTATTGCCGAACTTTATGCCACCTATCTCAAGAACCCGGCCGCCGTCGATGCAGGATGGGCGGCCTTTTTCAACGATCTCGCCGATGACGAAGCGGCGCTGCTGAAGGACATCGAAGGCGCCAGTTGGGCGCCGTCCGATGCCGCCGTCATCGGCGCATCGGACCCTGACGCCGCACCCAAGAGTAAAGGCAAAGCCGAGAAGGGGGCCGCGCTCGGCGCCTCGGACAAAGCCGCGATCCTCAAGCAGGCCGAAGATTCGATCCACGCGCTGCAGATCATTCGCGCCTATCGCGCGCGCGGTCATCAGATCGCGAATCTGGATCCGCTGTCGAATTCCAAAAAAGCCGATCACCCGGAGTTGGATTACCGCACGCATGGTTTCACCGATGCCGACCTCACCCGCGAAATTCATCTCGGCGGCGTGCTCGGCATGGAAAAGGCCACGCTGCAGCAGATCCTGGATATGTGCCGCCAGACCTATTGCGGCACCATCGGCGTCGAGTTCCATCACATCCAGCATCCCAAGCACCGCGACTGGCTGGTGCGCCGTTTCGAGAAGGACCGCCTGGAGCCGAACTTCTCCGCCTACGGCAAGAAAGCGATCCTGGAGCGCCTGACCGAGGCTGAAGGCTTCGAGAAATTCCTCGGCATCAAATACACCGGTACGAAAAGATTCGGCCTCGACGGCGGTGAAGCCGCCATCCCGGCGCTGGAACAGATCATCAAGCGCGGCGGTCAGCTCGGCCTGAAGCAGATCGTCATCGGCATGGCGCACCGCGGCCGCCTCAACGTACTTGTCAACGTCATGCACAAGCCGTTCAGCGCGCTGTTCTCGGAATTCCAGGGCAACTCGCCCAATCCGGAAAGCGTCGAAGGCTCCGGCGACGTGAAGTACCACCTTGGGACGTCCGCCGACCGTGATTTCGACGGCAACAATGTGCACCTCTCGCTGACCGCCAATCCGTCGCACCTGGAAGTGGTCGATCCCGTCGTGCTCGGCAAGGTGCGCGCCAAGCAGGAGCAAATGGGCGACACCGACCGCAAACAGGTCATGGGTCTGTTGATCCACGGCGATGCGGCCTTCGCCGGCCAGGGCATCATTGCCGAGTGTTTCGGTTTCTCGCAGATTCAAAGCTATTCAACCGGCGGCACGATCCATTTCGTGATCAATAACCAGATCGGTTTCACCACCACGCCGCAGTACAGCCGTTCGGGCCTGTATTGCACCGACATCGCCAAGATGGTTGAAGCGCCGATTTTCCACGTCAATGCCGACGATCCGGAAGCCGTGGTCTATTGCGCGCGTCTGGCCATGGAGTTCCGTCAGGAGTTCGGCATCGACGTGGTGCTCGACATGGTGTGCTACCGCCGCTTCGGCCATAACGAAGGCGATGAACCTAAATTCACTCAGCCTTTGATGTACAAGGCGATTGAAAGTCACCCGACCGTGCGCACGCTGTACGCCAAGAAACTGGTGCAGGAAGGCCTCTACACGCAGCAAGAGGCCGACCTGATGATGAGTAAGTTCATGCACATGATGGAGGCCGATTTCGAATCCGCCTCCAGCTTCAAGCCCAACAAAGCCGATTGGCTCGAAGGTGCGTGGAAAGGCTTCGCGCAGATGGGCGACGAGGAGGAGTACCGCGACGATAAATCCGGCGCGCCGCTCGACATCCTGAAGGAAGTCGGCAACGCCATCTGTACCGCGCCCGAAGGCTGGGCGGTCAATCCGAAGATTGCGCGCCAGCTTAAAGCCAAGCGCGAAGCCATGGACACCGGCAAGGACATCGATTGGGCCACGGCCGAAGCCTTGGCGTACGGCTCGCTCGCGGTCGAAGGCACGGCGGTGCGTCTGTCGGGTCAGGATTGCGGCCGCGGCACGTTCTCGCAGCGCCAGTCCGTGCTGGTCGATCAGAACACCGAAAACCGTTACGTCTATCTGAACAACATTCGCCCCGGAAAACAGGCGCGCTTCGAAGTCATCGACAGCCCGCTGTCCGAGTTGTCGATCCTGGGATTCGAATACGGCTACAGCCTGGCCGATCCCAATACACTCGTTTTGTGGGAAGCGCAGTTCGGCGACTTCTCCAACGGCGCGCAGATGATCATCGATCAGTTCGTCAACTCCGGCGAAAGCAAATGGCTGCGCCTGTGCGGACTGGTGATGCTGCTGCCGCACGGCTACGAAGGCCAGGGCCCCGAACACTCGTCCGCGCGTATGGAACGCTATCTGCAGCTTTCGGCCCAGGACAACTGGCAGGTCTGCAACATCACCACGCCCGCCAACTACTTCCACGCCCTGCGCCGCCAAATGCGCCGCAACTTCCGCAAGCCCCTGGTGGTCATGACGCCGAAGTCGCTGCTGCGCCACAAGCGCTGCGTTTCGACCTTGACCGAAATGGGACCGGATACCAGTTTCCAGCGGGTCTACGGCGAAACCGGCAAGATCGCCGCCCCGTCGAAAGTGCGCCGTATCGTCGTGTGCTCCGGCAAGGTCTATTACGACTTGCTGCAGGCCCGCGAAGATAAAGGCATCGACGACGTGGCGATCATCCGCGTCGAGCAGATCTATCCGTGGCCGAAGGAAACCCTGGCCCGCGAGTTCGCCAAGTACAAGAATGCCGAGTTGGTCTGGTGCCAGGAAGAGCCCGCCAACATGGGGTCGTGGACCTTTGTCGACCGCCGTCTCGAATACGCGCTCGACGGCACCGGCATCAAGGCGACGCGTCCGGTCTACGCCGGCCGGCCGCCCGCCGCGTCTCCGGCGACGGGCCTGATGAAAATCCATGTGCGCGAGCAGAACCAGCTTTGCGAATGGGCGCTCAACACGCCGCTTGATCAGATTCCGCAGCCTTTCCGCCGTCTTTCCAAGATCGGCAAGCTCGCGGCCGAGTAAGCCTTGTCAAAAACGGCGGCGGCACACGCCGCCGTCTCATCACCAAAATCCGGTCCACTTAAAAGAGGCCGGTTTGAAACCGAGGGACGCAATGGCGACCGAAATCAAAGTGCCCACGCTTGGCGAGTCCGTCAGTGAAGCGACGGTGGCGAAGTGGTTCAAGAAAGTCGGCGACAGCATTGCTGTTGACGAGCCGCTGGTGGAACTGGAAACCGACAAGGTCACCGTCGAAGTCCGCGCCGACACGGCAGGCACCCTGGGTGAAATTATCGCCGACGCCGGCGCCGAAGTCGCCGTCGGGGCGGTGCTGGGCATGATCGGTGCTGCCGGCGCTGCCGCACCCGCCAAAAAAGCCGAAGCCCCGAAAGCCGCCGCCGCGCCTGCGCCCCAGGCTGAAGCGCCCAAGGCTGTTGCTCCCGCGCCCGCCGCGAAACCTGCGGCTCCCCCGCCCCCGCCGAAGGCCGCCGCACCCGCTGCCGCTGCGGTGTCGCTGCCGTCCGATTATCCTCTGGCCCCGTCCGTGCGCCATCTGGTCGATGAACATGGCCTGGACCCGAAAAAGATTCCCGCCTCGGGCAAAAGCGGCCGCCTGACCAAGGCCGACGTGCTCACCTACATTGCTACGGGCCCCGACCGCGCCGTCAGGGCGACCGTGCCCGATCGCGGTCCGCGCGAAGAGCGCGTGAAGATGACGCGCCTGCGCAAACGCATTTCCGAGCGTTTGAAGGAGGCTCAAAATACCGCGGCCATGCTCACCACCTTCAACGAAGCCGACATGTCGGCGGTGATGGCGCTGCGCACCAGGCACAAGGACGCCTTCGAGAAGAAGCACGGCGTGAAGATGGGCTTCATGTCCTTCTTCGTGAAAGCCTGCGTCAATGCCCTGAAGGAACTGCCGGGCGTCAACGCCGAGATTCAAGGCGATGAACTGGTCTACAAGAATTACTACGACATCGGCGTCGCCGTCGGCACGCCCCAGGGCCTTGTCGTGCCGGTGGTGCGCGATTGCGATGTGAAGTCCTATGCCGAGATCGAAGCCGAGATTTCCGGCCTCGGCCGCAAAGCCAAGGACGGCAAGCTGGCCATTGAAGACATGACCGGCGGCACCTTCACCATCACCAACGGCGGCATCTACGGCTCCATGATGTCGACGCCGATCCTGAACACGCCGCAGTCGGGCATCCTGGGCATGCACAACATCAAACAGCGCGCCGTGGTGCAGGACGACGGTTCCATCGTCGCGCGCCCGATGATGTATCTGGCGTTGTCTTACGATCACCGAATCGTCGACGGCCGCGAAGCCGTCACCTTCCTGGTGCGCGTGAAGGAAGCCATCGAAGACCCAAGCCGCTTGTTAGTCGAAGCGTAATTTCCACCTCCCCCTCGTGGGGAGGTCGGCGCGCGAAGCGCGCCGGGTGGGGGGCTCTCAGTATCAAGCACCTCCACCCCAAACCCCTCCCCACAAGGGGGAGGGGCTTAAGAAAGGTGGGATTTCTGTATGTCTGAAACTTTCGATGTCATTGTCATTGGCGGCGGTCCCGGCGGTTATGTCTGCGCCATTCGTGCGGCGCAGCTGGGTCTGAAGTCCGCCGTCATCGAAAGCCGGGGCGCGCTCGGCGGTACCTGCACCAACGTCGGCTGCATTCCCTCCAAGGCGCTGCTGCAATCGTCACACCTGTACGACGAAGCCAATCACGCCTTCGCCGCGCACGGCATCAAGGTCGGCAAGGTCGAGATCGATCTGCCCGTTATGATGGCGCGCAAGGATGATGTGGTGAAGCAAAACACCACCGGCATCGAATTCCTGCTCAAGAAAAACAAGGTCGCCTACCTCAAAGGCTACGGCACGGTCATCAAGGCCGCGCCGGGCGCCCATGAAGTGTCGGTGAAGGGCCTCGATGGCAAAACCGAGACTCACAAAACCAAGTACGTTGTCATCGCCACCGGCTCCGACGTCACCCCGCTGCCGGGCGTGACCATCGACGAAAAGCAGGTTGTGTCCTCCACCGGCGCGCTGGTGCTGCCGAAAGTGCCGAAATCCATGATCGTCATCGGCGCGGGCGTCATCGGTCTCGAAATGGGTTCCGTCTGGCGCCGTCTCGGTACGGACGTGACCGTGGTGGAATTCCTCGATGTGGTCCTGCCGCCCATGGACGGCGAAATCCGCAAGCAGATGCAGCGCATCCTCGAAAAACAGGGCATGAAATTCAAGCTCGGCCACAAGGTCACATCGGCCAAGCCCGGCAAGGACGGGGTCGCCGTCACCATCGAACCGGCGAAAGGTGGCGCGGCGGAAACGCTCGACGCAGAAGTCGTCCTGGTCGCCATCGGCCGCCGCCCGTTCATCGACGGCGCGGGCCTCGATGCGGCGGGCGTCAAAATCTCCAACCGCGGCTTTGTCGAGGTTGACGAGAATTACCAGACCAACATCGAAGGTATCTTCGCCATTGGCGACGTCATCGGCGGCCAGATGCTGGCTCACAAGGCCGAGGATGAAGGCGTCGCCTGCGCCGAGATTCTCGCCGGCCATCCGGGTCACATCAATTACGACGCCATTGCGGGCGTTGTGTACACCTGGCCGGAAGTGGCGGGCATCGGAAAGACCGAAGAGCAGCTGAAAGAAGCCGGCATCGCTTACAAAGTCGGCAAGTTCCCCTTCACCGCCAACGGCCGCGCGCGCGCCAATGGTGATACGGACGGCTTCGCCAAAGTCCTGGCCGACGCCGCCACCGACCGTGTGCTGGGCTGCCACATCGTCGGCCCCGCCGCCGGCGACCTGATCATGGAAGTCGCCGTGGCCATGGAATTCGGCGCATCGTCGGAAGATATTGCGCGCACCTGCCACGCTCACCCGCAGCTGGGTGAAGTGGTGAAAGAAGCCGCGCTCGCCGCCGACAAACGCGCGTTGCATATCTAAGCCCGCCGCCGCGATGGCGCGCCCCCGCACGCCCAGCGCCGCCATCATCATTCCCGCCTACAATGCGGCTAAAACCATCGCGCGGGCGCTCGACAGCGCCGCCGCGTCGCTGGCGCATTGCCGCGCCCAAGGTCTGGAAGTGGACGCGGAGATCGTCGTCGTCGACGACGGTTCGGCCGACTCAACAGCAAGTGTTGTCGAAGGATGGCAAGGCCCCGTGCGCCTGTTACGTCAGGCCAACGCCGGCGCGGGCGCCGCGCGCAATGCGGGCGTCCGGCAGTCGTCAGGCACGTTCTTGTTCTTTCTGGATGCCGACGACGTGTTTTATCCCAATCACATCTTCACATGCCTGTCGGCGCTGCTGGCCGACGACACCTTGGGCTACGTCTTCACGCGCGTGAGAATCGACATGCCGATGCACGAGGACTGGCGCCCATCCCTGGATGAAAGTTGCCCGATCAATTTTGCCTTACGCCGCGTCTGGCACGATATGATTCGGGGTTTCGTCGAAGACCCGGATTTCCGCGCCCATGGCGCCGAGGACACGCTGTATCGCGCGTGTCTGCGGCGGCTGGTGAAACACCGCAAGATCGACGTCGAAACCTGCGAGCAGTTTGCCTCGCCCGGCAATGCGCTCGACCGTCAGCGCCGGAAGTTCGCCCATTCAAAGGCCGACTGGCAGAACAAAGGCATCGACGACGGCTTCAAGATGACGCTGAAGATGGAAGAGATTGCGTTGGCGCGTTTCGCCCATGTCGCCAAGCTGCGCGGCGAAACCTAGGGAATCGCGGGCGGCGCGTCTAGCTGCCAAGGCCCGAGGCCGGTGACGGTGTAGCGGCAGGCCAGCGAGCCCAGTTTGCGCTTCTCGCACGTCGTCACGGCAGCGTTGCCGCGCCAGCGCGCAAAGCCGGTCACCAGCCACACACCTTTGCGCTGGATGAAAAATACGCTTTCTTTTTCGGCCTCGCCCTGGGCGTTGACCATGCTGATCATCATTTCATGGCTGCCGGCCAGCGCGCGGCGGCTCCAGGCCACGCCGCGCAGGCGGTCTTTCGGCAGCTCGCGGAAGCCCTTGAGCTCCCAGACCGTATAATTGGCGTGGGTGACGTTGAGCAGCTCCGTCCAGCTTAAGGTCCAGGGTTTGGTGCGCGCGTCGCCCTCAACGGTGTCATCGGCCTTGTATTGGCTGCCGTCAGGCTGCACGTCGAGCCCGACCAGTTTGCAGGTCGCCACGGACTTTTCCGAGCACAACCAGAAGGTCTTGGCCGCGCATTCGGGGCTTTCCCCCGGTTTTTCGCAATGTTTCTCGGTGTCGGCGTCGGGAAAGTCCGGCAGGTCCGCCGCCCGTGAAGCGCTCGCAAGCGCCACGGCGAAAACGGCCCAACCTATCAGTGCAGCAATGCGGCGCATCCCGGTCCCATCTTAAACAGCATCTCTATATAGGGCCGTTTCTGTTAAAATCCCGGCCCGGGAAGATCAAGGTTTTGTTCTCATGTTCCTGCCGATCCGCGACGACAATCCCCACACCGCCACGCCCTTTGTGAATTACGGCCTGATTGCCGCCTGCGTGGCGGTGTTTCTGTGGCAGTTCTCGCTGGGGGACGCCGGCGACGCCGCGGTGATGGTCTTCGGCCTCATCCCCGGCCACCTCTTTGGCACCGTCGCGCCCGATCCCGCGCTGCCCATCATGCCTGCGCTGCTGACGGTGTTCAGTTCCATGTTCCTGCACGGCGGCTGGATGCACCTCGGCGGCAACATGCTGTATCTGTGGGTGTTCGGCGACAACATCGAAGCCTCCCTGGGCCACGGCCGTTACCTCGTGTTCTATCTGCTCTGCGGTGTCGCGGCCGCGCTCGCGCAAAGCATCGCCGCGCCCACCTCCGATGTGCCCATGGTCGGCGCGTCGGGCGCTATCGCCGGTGTCCTGGGCGCGTATCTCGTGCTGCATCCCCGGTCGAATATCAAAGTCTTCGTCTTTCTCATCGTGATCATCACCTTCATCAACATTCCGGCCTTTATCGTGCTGGGCATCTGGTTCGTGGCGCAGTTGATGAGCTCCGCCGCCGCCGATCCCAACGCGCCGGGCGTGGCTTTCCTCGCGCACATCGGCGGCTTTGTCGCCGGCGCGGTACTGGTATTCTTCTTCAAGAAGAGAAGTGTTGTCGTCTTCGAGCCCGCCCACAGCCGCGCCTTCGCGGTGGAGAAGCGCCCCTTGCGCCGGCGCGGCTCCGTGCCCGAAGTCAGGCGCGGCAATCCCTGGAACTAAGCCCGCGGGTGCGTGTTGTTGTATATTTTTGTCAGGCGCGCGGTGTCGACCACCGTATAGCGCTGCGTCGTCGAGAGCGACGCGTGACCCAGCAATTCCTGAATTGTGCGCAAGTCGCCGCCCTGGGCCAGCAGGTGCGTGGCGAAGCTGTGCCGCAGCGCGTGCGGCGTCGCGGTTTCTGGCAGGCCTAACACTCCCCGCAAATACTTCATTTCGCGCTGGATAATGCGTGGGCTGAGGGCCCTGCCGCGTTTACCCAGAAAAAGTGGAGATTCAGGTGTCACCGCGAACGGGCGAATATCTCGATAAGCTTTGATGGCTTCGCGTACGACGGGCAGCACGGGCACCACACGTTCTTTGCGGCCTTTGCCGATGACGCGCATGGTGTCGCCCTCGGGGATATCGCCAACGGTTAACGATAGCGCTTCACCGATACGTAGTCCGCATCCATAGAGGAGAAGAAGCATAGCCGTGTCGCGCGCCGCGAGCCAAGGCTCATCGTATCTATCACCAGCGGCGCGGATGGTTTCTAAAGCTTCTTTCTCGTCCAAGGCCTTCGGCACGGTCTTGGGCAGGCGCGGCGTCTTCACGGCTTTCACGGCCGGGTTATGCACGCGGTCGGTGCGGTCCAGAAACCGGAAGAAGTTGCGCAACGTGGACATGCCGCGCGCGATGGAACTGCGCGCGATGCTGCTGTTGGCGCGGTGCGCGAGATAGCTGCGGAAGTCCGCCGGCTTCAACGCCGCAAGATCGCTGAGGCCGCTTTCGCCGCCCAGGTGGCCGCTCAAAAATGTCAGGAAGGCCGAGAGATCGCGGCCGTAGGCGTCGGCGGTATGCGGAGACACGCGGCGCTCGGAGGTCAGCCAATCGCGCCAGTCGTCGATGGCGCGCAGAAGATCACCGCGCGCGGCGTAATGGATAACCGGGGCGCTTAGAGTTTTAGCGTCCACCAGCGTCCCACGGCGTAACGGGTGATGTGCCCAAGGAAAGCGATCAGTTCCGTGCCCTGGCGTTCGTCGAAGTGGCCGGGGTTGCGGCAGCCCACGGCGAACAGGCCCGGCGGCAAACCTTCGCCGTCGGGCAAGGCGACCAAAGCGTCCGAGCGCACGAGACCGGCGGCGCTGCCGTACAGCGCGGCCTCGCCTTCGGTCTCCACGCGGATACGGGTCGTCGCATCGCCCATGAGTGCAGCGACGCTGCCGGCGGGCAGGGTGCGCACAATGTGGCCGGCGTCGGCGGGCATGCTGTCGGCTTCAAAACCAATGGCAACGGCATCGACGCCCAGGTGCACCGGCAGATCGTCGTGCAGCACTTGTGCGAGTTCGGTGAAGTCGCGGGCGTAGAGCAGGGCCAGCGCGCATTCCAGCGTGCGTTCCACCAGCGACATGTTGGAGCGCGTGGTGGTGACAAGGTCGGCGCTGGAGGTTTTCAGATCGTCCACCTGGCGGCGCAGGCGGTCGACCACGAAGCGCTGCATATCGACCACGACGGTGTCGGTCTCAAAGCGCGCATCGGGCGCGATGGATGTCAGCAAATCCGGATTGTTGAGCAGCACGCGCGGGTTGCGGCGCAGGTACGCGATGACATCGGCTTCGCGGAGATCGGTTTTCGGTCCGACTCCTGTTTCCTTAGCGCTGTCTTTGGCGCCAAACTTCACATGATCCGCCATCTACCCCTGCCTTGCGTGCCGGTCCCCACCGGCGGTGCGTCTACAAGGCCCGCGCGCGGAAGGCGCGCAAACCTAAAGAATCGACTGGCCCGTCTTGGCCCAGTCATCCATGAACGCTTTTAGTCCCCTATCGGTTAACGGATGGTTGAACAACTGACGCAAGGTTGCAGGGGGCATGGTGGCCACATGGGCTCCGATTTTGGCGGCTTCCACTACATGCATGGGGTGGCGGATCGAAGCCACCAATACCTCGGTGGTGAACCCGTAATTATTGTAGATCGTACAAATATCGTCGATCAGCTCCATACCGTCCTGGCCGACGTCGTCCAGGCGTCCCACGAAGGGCGAAATGAAGCTGGCACCGGCTTTCGCCGCCAGCAGCGCCTGGGCCGGCGAGAAGCACAGGGTCACGTTGACCATGGTGCCTTGGTCCGACAGGGCCTTGCAGGTCTTCAGGCCGTCCGGCGTCAGCGGCACTTTGATGGTCACGTTCTTGGCGATCTTCGTCAGGACCGCGGCTTCCTTCATCATGGTGGCGTGATCAAGGGCGGTGACTTCCGCGCTCACGGGGCCCGGCACCACGGCGCAAATCTCGGTGATCAGATCGACGAACTTCTTGCCCGACTTCGCGGCCAGCGTGGGGTTGGTGGTCACCCCGTCGACCATGCCCGTGGCGGTCAGGTCTTTGATCTCGTTGATGTCGGCGGTGTCGATGAAGAATTTCATGGCGCGAAGCGGTCCCCAAATTGTTGATGCCGGGCTGTTGCGTCGCCCCAGGCTGTGCGAAAGAGTGTAGACCATGCCTTCCGCTCAATCCACGCCTAGCGTCGATGTTAGCGCGCCCGCGCAAGCTGTAGCTTTTACCGCGGGCGAGCGCGTGGCGGTGCTGCTGCCGCTGCCGGTCAATACCGCCTACGACTATCTGGTGCCCGAAGGCGCTGTATTGATGCCGGGCGATATCGTCGAAGTCCCGCTCGCGCGGCGCTTCGAGGTCGGCGTGGTCTGGGGGAAAGGCGAGGGCGACATCCCCATCGCCAAGTTGCGCGAAGTTGTCCACAAGCTGGACCTGCCGCCCTTGCCGGATGTGTTGCGCAAGTTCATCGACTGGGTGTCGGCCTATACCCTGCAGCCGCCCGGCGCCGTCCTGCGCATGACGCTCAATCCGGCGCGGCGCTGGCCGCAAGCCAAAGCGGCCACGGCGATTGTCAGCGCGGGCAAGTCACTGGCGGCCTGCGGTGTGAAATCCACGCCGGGCCGTGAAAAGCTGTTGGCCTTCATCAAAGACAAATCCTTCGAATCCGCCGCCGCGCTCTCACGCGACTCCGGCGTCGGCGCGGGCGTGATCCGCGATCTCATCACCGCCGGTGCCTTAAGTGTGGTGGAGGCGTCGCCTGCGTCGCCCTTCGCACCCGCGCGGCCCGATCACACAAAACCATCTCTTGCGCCCGCGCAGAAAGAAGCCGCCGATCATCTCTGCGCGCGCATCGGCGCGGGTTTCTCCGTCACGCTGCTGGACGGCGTCACCGGCTCCGGCAAAACCGCCGTCTATCTTGAAGCCGCGGCCAAGGCCATTAGCGCGGGCCAACAAGTCTTGGTGCTGGTGCCGGAAATCGCGCTCACGGCACAAGGTCTCGCGCGCATTTCCGGCCGTTTCGGGGCCGAGCCCGCCGAATGGCATTCGGACCTCACATATAAAGCCCGCCGCGAAACCTGGCACGGCGCCGCCACGGGCGCGGCGCAGATTGTCGTCGGCGCGCGCTCGGCGCTGTTTCTGCCGTTCCAGAATCTCGGGCTTATCGTCGTCGACGAAGAACACGACGCCGCCTTCAAACAAGAAGACGGCGTGATCTATCACGCCCGCGACATGGCCGTGGTGCGCGCGCGTCAAGGCAATATTCCGATTGTGCTGGCCTCGGCCACGCCGTCGCTGGAGACCGCCATCAACGTGCGCGCGCAGCGCTACGGCATGGTGCATCTGCCGGAACGTTTTGGGGCTGCGACCATGCCGCGCATCGGCATCATCGACATGAAAAAAAACCCGCCGGAAAAAGGCCCCTGGGGCCGCGCGTGGCTGGCGCCGCCGCTGGTGGATGCTGTTAATCGCACGCTGGAGGCCGGCGAGCAGACATTGCTATTCCTGAACCGGCGCGGCTACGCACCACTTACTTTGTGCCGGACCTGCGGTCATCGTTTGAACTGTCCGCGCTGCACGTCGTGGCTGGTGGAACATCGCCTCACGCGCAAACTGCAATGCCACCACTGCGGCTACAGCGCGCGCATCCCCGAGACGTGTTCCTCCTGCGGCGCGCGGGATTCACTGGTGCCCTGCGGCCCGGGCATCGAGCGCGTGGCCGAAGAAGCCGTGGCGCGCTGGCCCGACGCCAACATCCGCGTGGTCGCCAGCGACACCTTGGAACGCCCCTCCGCCGTCGCCGAATTGATCGAGGACATTCTCAGCAAGCGCATCGACATTCTGGTGGGCACGCAGGTGCTCGCGAAGGGTCACCATTTTCCAAGTCTCACATTGGTCGGCGTCGTCGATGCCGATCTCGGCCTGTCGGGCTGGGATTTGCGCGCCGCCGAACGCACCCATCAGCTTCTGCATCAGGTCGCGGGCCGCGCCGGCCGCGCCGAGAGGCCGGGGCGTGTGTTGTTACAGACCCACGATCCGCAGCATCCGGTCATGGCCGCACTCTTGTCAGGCCGCAGCGAAAATTTCATCGAAAACGAAATCACCGCCCGCCAGGATCTGGAGATGCCGCCCTTCGGCCGTTTGACCGCATTAATTCTTTCCAGCCACGACGAAGGGGCGGTGGTCGCCGCCGGCCGGACCCTG
>JAIEMI010000233.1 GCA_019752235.1 Rhodospirillaceae bacterium | reverse complement strand
CCCGCTGATAGCGGCCTTGCAGCCGCTGCATGATGCCAATATCGATATCGTCGATGGGCGCGAAGTCGACATGGCCGCCCTCGGTCTCGACGACAATATTCCGCCCCGCCCGACGCAGCAGCAAACCGACGCCGAGACCGGTGCCGGGCCCAAGCACGGAGATTGTGCCTTCTTCGGGCAAGGGGACGCCGGGGCCGCACAGCAGAGGCAGGTCATCGCGGGCCAGCCACGGCAGCGCGTGCGTGATGGCGCCAAAATCATTCAACAGGTGGATAGCATCTAACTGCAAATCGGCTTGCAGTTTTGCGGGGTGTATGACCCATGGATTATTGGTGAGCCTGAGCGCCTCACCGCGCACAGGCGCGGCCACGGCAATCGCGGCGGTACGCGGCAAAGACCGGCCTGCCTGGCCCGCGAACGCTTCCCAGGCCGCGGGCAAGCTGGCGTATTCCGCGGTCTTGAGCGTCGCGACAGGCCCCAGACGCAGCGCGCCGTCTTCATAAGCCGCGACCGCAAAGCGCGCGTGCGTACCGCCGATATCGGCTGTGACGATGTCCATTGTCTATCCTCGCGTCTACAATGCGGCCCGCCGCGCGACGGTTCCATGCTTTCTTAAGACTGTAAAGAAGGCTTCACCCCGCCGGAGGCAAATGCCAATATCCGGCCCGCTAAAATCTGGACACGCGGGGACGAAAGTCTTGCAGAAATACGACGTTCTTATTGTGGGCGCGGGGCACGGCGGCGCGCAGGCGGCGCTGGCGCTGCGTCAGCAAAAATATGAAGGCTCCATCGCGTTGTTAGGCGATGAGCCGGAAGCGCCTTACGAGCGCCCGCCCCTGTCCAAGGAATATTTTTCCGGTGAAAAGACGTTCGACCGCATCCTAATCCGCCCAGTTGAATCGTGGGCCGAGCGTAACGTCGATCTATTATTGTCGCGCAAGGTCACGGTCGTCGATCCCGCCGCCCATACCGTCACCTGCGCTGACGGCGGCACCTTCGGATACGGCACGTTGATCTGGGCCACCGGCGGTACGCCGCGCCGCTTGTCGCTGGAAGGCCATCATCTCAAGGGCATCCACACCGTCCGCACGCGCGCCGACGTGGACGCCATGACGCAAGACCTCGCCAGCACAAACCATGTCGCCGTCATCGGCGGCGGTTATATCGGCCTGGAGGCCGCGGCGGTCCTCCGCAAGTTTGGAAAAGAAGTGACAGTGCTGGAAGCGCTGGATCGCGTACTGGCGCGCGTGGCCGGCGAGCCGCTGTCGCGCTTTTATGAGGCCGAGCACCGTGCCCACGGCGTCGACGTGCGCCTGAACGTGAAAGTCGACAGCATCCATGAGAAAGACGCGCGCGTAAACGGCGTGCAGTTGGCGGACGGCACGCTGGTGAAAGCCGACATGGTGATTGTCGGGATCGGCATCATACCTGCGGTAGAACCGCTCCTGAACGCAGGCGCGGCGGGCGGCAACGGCGTCGATGTCGATGAGTATTGCCGCACCACCCTGCCCGATACCTTCGCCGTCGGCGACTGCGCCATGCACATGAATAGTTTTGCCAAGACGCGCATCCGGCTTGAATCGGTGCAGAACGCCAATGATCAGGCAACCGCGGTGGCCAAGACCATCGTCGGAACGCCAACACCTTATCATGCAGTGCCGTGGTTCTGGTCGAACCAATACGACCTGCGTCTGCAGACCGTGGGCCTGTCGACCGGCTATGATAAAATCGTCATCCGGGGCAACATCGCGACGCGCAGCTTTTCACTGGTCTACCTGAAAGAAGGCCGCGTGCTGGCGCTGGATTGCATCAACTCCGCCAAGGATTATATGCAGGGCCGCGCGCTGGTCTTGGGTGGCGTGTCTCCACCCCTGGACCAACTGGCGGACCCGGCTGTGGCGCTAAAAACGCTCGTCCCTTCAGCGTAGGCGATAGCAAGACAGCGACGCCGGCATTTCCTGGATAGTGCGGCCATCGGTCGTGCGTACGCGTCCCGATCCTTCCAGGGTATCGCCGCCATCCCCAAGGTCGAGATCGATCCCACCGCCGTAATAACGCCCGTCACGGGACGCTACAGACGGCGCAAAGTGGATGCGCGATCCCTGCACGGAGACGCTGGGAATCCGCTGACCATCGGCGACCGCTTCATAGCCGCGCGCGGCGGTGCGGATGACGATTTGCGACTGCATGGCGCCGCTGCGTCCGCGCTGCAGAGGTGTAATACGGCAGCGCCAGGTACCCGTGAAGTCCCCGCCGGCGCGCGGCAGCGGACGTCCCGTGCGGTCATACACGGCGCTGGCTTGCTCGACGCCATCGTCGCGAGTCATGGCTTCCGCGCGGCGTTGTTCTTCGCGACGGAGCTGCTCGGCCTCGGTCCGGCGGCGCTCGACACGCTCCAATTCCGCGCGCTGGAGCTCGGCGACCCGACGCTGATCTTCCTCTTGCAGGCGCTGCTGCGCCAATTGCGCGCGCGCAGCCGCAACAGGGTCGGCGACAGGCGCGGCATGCTCGGCGACATCCCAGGACGGCGTGGCGGGCGTAATAGGTGCGGTAGCCACCTCAGGTGCGCGGACCGAAAGGAAACCCGGAAGGCGCGGGCCCGACGGCGCCGCGCGCGCCACCTCGATCTTGGCCGGCGTTTTTGGGGCTGCGGCGAGACGCGTTTCCTTCGCCGGCTTTTTGGATAGCGCCGCCGCGGGCGCTTTGGAAATTTTTGTTTCGGCTTTAGGCGGCTTCACGGGGCGCGACAAGGGTGGTTCGTTGGCCACCGGTGGAGCGATGTTCGGTTCTTCCTGAGCGGCTTCCGGCGCGGCAGCCACCACCGTTTCGGGAGCGCCGACACGGAGAAGGAGAGCGCCCTCGCCCGGCCCGAGATCCATCTCCTGTTCGGGCTTCTGAGAAAGTTTCGGGGCGGGAACGCCGTTGGAAAGGGGCGGCAGCTTCAGCACGTAGCTGCCCGATATATGGACATGGCCTTCCTGAACCTCGACGGTCGTTTGGCCGGGACCGGCGGAAATACGCGCGCGGCCCTGACGATGTGTGATAACGCCCTGGGCCGTTTCAACCCCGTCGAAGTCCGGTTCGCCGGCGGCAGCGACAGCACCCGCATCACGATTCATTTCAACCACGCCATTGGTGAGCATGAGGAAACGATGCGGCGGTTTCGGCAGGTGCACCCGCGTATCGGCGCCAATGTCAATGGTTTGCGCCGCGCCGCCGAGACGCACCTTCGAGCTGGGCTTGGTTTCGACGCCCGCGCCGATGGCAATGGTTTGGCCCTCGCCAAGACCAAAGCTGTTGGAGCCTTCCTCCGTCGTGGCGAAACCGGACATGGATGTAACCCGCACGCCTTGCGGCGCGGCGGCGACAACCGGCGCGCTACGCTTGGCCGTGCGTTTCACGGGCGGCTTTTCTTTCGCTCCGGGAATCCGCGGCAGAGCTTCGGTCGCGACCGGCCCCACCGGTGAAGACTTGGGCGGCGGCGGTTCGGCGGGCGGCGGCGTCTTGCCGCCTGCTTCAGCGACCACAGCGGCCTCCGCCGGTGTCGTGGCCCTGGCTTCCAGATGCGTCTGGCACCGCGCGGCATCCTGCGTGATGCCAGCGCCATAACTTGTAAAGGACTGCGCGGCGGCTTTACGGGCGGCTTCGATACGGGCGCTCAGCGCGCCGGGCCCTGATGCGCGGTCCGCCTGTTGGCATTCCATCAACGGCCCACGCGTGGATGAAATTTTCGCGACGCTGGACTCCAAGGCCGCAAATTGGCTGCGCAGGGCCGCGTCATCCCGCAGCGACGGCACGGCAGCCATATCACCTTGCCTCACGACCCGTCGGGCGTTGAAGTCGTCGGCATCGTGTTGATAGGCACGCAGACGCGCATCAAAACCGTTGAAGCCGCCGCGCATGTCCGTCCAGGCGGCGGACATTTCGGCCAAGGCCTTTAAACCTTCCGGAATATCGCGCTGCACGCCCGCGAGTTCTTCAGGCTCGACGGCTCCCGTATACGTCAGCCGCTCGATCGCCGCCGTCTGCTCGATGGCGTTGGTGAGCGCCCCTCGGGCCGCCTTCAACGCGTCCGGTGATTTACATGCCCTCGCGGCTGTCGATGCTTCGCGCAATTGCGCGTCCACCGTCGCGGCACTTTTCTCGGCATCTTCGGCGTCAGTCACCTGTAGCGCCGCGCCGGTCTGGAGACAGACCCGCATCAGCGGCGCCAAGCGTTTGGTCAAAGCCGACATCCGCGCATCCGCGCTTTTCAGCGCTTCGGCCTGCTGCGCGCGATCCTGCTGCAGCGCCGCGGTGCGCTGGGTGAGCGTGCGTTGGGCGGACAGTCCTTCATCCTGCGCATGTCCAGTGCAGGCGCCGAACACCATGACTCCGACGACCGTTAAACCGGCGCCCGCCTTTTTCATCCCCTGCGCCCCCATAACGTTCTAACCGGCCTGTAGCAGACGTTTGAAACCACGATCTTCGCGAAGCAATTCCAGGGACGGATCCGCCATCAGCGCGTCGCGATCGGCGAAACCGGCATCAACCGCGCGTTGCAGCCACAGCAACGCGGCCTTTTTATCCTTTTGCGCGGCGTAGCAGCGCGCCAGGGTAAACATAGCTGCAGCGTCGTCGGGCCTTAGCGTCAACGTCGCCTGCGCCTGCTGGCGGGCTTCATCGACATGGCCGGCGTCATATAGCGCTTCGGTAAGACCACGGTTGGCCGCGATATTGTCCTTATCCAGGGCCAAAGCCTCGCGATACAGCGCGACGGACTTCTCCGGGTCGCGCCCGTCCTCACGGTAGAGCACCGCCAGTTCGGTCAGCGTTTCGGCTTGCTTGGGATCGGCCTTGTAGGCTTTCTCATAAGCGCCGATGGCTTCGGCGGACTTTCCGGCACGTTTCAAAGCCACACCATAGCGGTAGTAGACCGCGCCATTACCGGGCTTGTCGGGCGCGTTGTCGGCGAGACGGCTGAGGGCTTCATATTGCGGCAGCGCCACGGCGTAGTCGCCCTGGTCCCAGTAGGTCTCGGCCAGAGTCCGGCGCGCGTCGGCGTCGCCGTTGAGGTCGACATCGGCGGCTTTGCGCAGCTCCGCCATGGCCTCTTCGCTTTTGCCTTGGCTTTTCAGGAACCTCGCGTACTTCAGACGGGCCTCCGCGCGTTCCGTGAGCGGCGCGGCGCTGATGGCCGCGACGTAGGCGCCGCCGGCCTTATCCATATCCTTAAGCTGATTGGCGTAGACGTCCGCCATGTGCAGATGCGCCATATAGCGGTCGTACTGGCCGACGGACGCGGAAGAGCGGGCGGCCGCCGTAAAGCGGACCAGAGCCTCCTCGGACTCGCCCAGCGCCGCGAACAAGCGGCCTTGCAGATTGTATCCCTCGCCCCCCGCCGGATCGACGGCGAGAGTCTTGTCGGCCTCTGTGCGCGCCTCTTCATAGGCTTTACGCTCCATGGCCTCGTCGAAACGGCGCACGAATACCGCGGCCAACGTGCGCGGGCTAATGAAGCTGACGGCAACAACCGGCGCGTCGGTATCGGGAACATCCGCGCTGCCCTCGCCGTAGATCAATGCTTGGAGCTGGGGATAGAAGAATTCTTCGTGGCCGCCATCGGCGCGTTGACGCGATGCGATGCGGGCGCCGAATTTGTCTTGGAATGCCGAACCCGGCAGCAACGTCTTGAGATACGCATCGACGCGCATCACCTTCTGCGTGTCGGGGTCAAACGTGACGATCACACGCTCGGAGTCCGCGTCCTCGCGCGGCGGTGCATATTCATAGATCAAAGCATCGGTCGTCACACGGCGGCGCGGCTCGCCGTAAAGCAGTTCCACCTGCGCCCGCGTCGATGTGCCCGGCTGAATATCGTAGTAGGCCGGCGCAGGCGGCGAAACCGGGGAACTTGTCGGCGCGCTCGGGATGAGGCTGGCCGAAGGCGTGATCGCGGCTCTTGCGACCACAGGCGTCGGCGCCGCGGATATTTCTTCCGACGATGCAGACGGCGAAACTTCGATAAGCGGCGCAGCCTTCGGCTCATCTTCGGCGCGTGCGCCCGCCGCAAACATAAAAAACGTAGCCGTTATCCATAACGCACTTGCGCAAAAACCCGCACCGCCATTGGCCTGTGCCAACGGTCTCGCACGATGACGCGACATACGCTTTAAGCCCCTTATCCCAGTACAACCACACCCACGGCTTCGCGCACAAAAGCAGATGAAGCCGATAAAGTTATACCAGCGCCGCAGTGCTCAATTATGGCCGCGATTGTTTAGATGCGATTGTGGCAAAGGCGCACGTTCAACAGGTGAAATTTCTCGACAGGAAGTTGCAGGCGCTGCGTGTGCGTGAAAATCTTTCTACTCGGCTTTGCAAAATTGTGGCGATACATCGCCGTGATCGAATGCGGCCTTCGGAAAATTTGTACAACAAACGAGGGGCGCGATTGTGATCGCGCCGACTCCATAGAACGCCCACGTGAATCTCGCGCTTTCGGAGAGGTCTCCTTGGCACGCTTTCTGCACCTCTCATCTGAGAAGCCACGCGCGGATATCCGGCGGCCAGGAAGGCCGCTTTAGACCCCGCGTTAGAGATGGAAGAAAACCATGAGCCTCTCAAGCGTTAACAGCCCGTTATCATTGCAGGAATCCCAACTCGTCCAGATCCTGCAGCAGCAGGCCGCCTTTCGGGCCAAGGCCCAGAGCGCAAAACCCGAGGAAAACGAGGCCGGGCAGAATTTGCCTGCGGGCACAAACGCCCCGGCCATACCTCAGGATCTGGACCCGGATTTGAGCCCGCAGAAGATCAGCGCGCTGCTCCTGGCCCTGCAAACCCAGCAGGCGTCGCTCGACACCACCCTGCTTCTGGGCGGCAGCGCCGCCGGACCTGGCGGGAAAATCCTCGCCGATTACCTCACAACGAACAGCAACGTGAGCCAACTTGGCGATGCCGCGAACGACGATGGTCCTGAGGATAACGGGGGTTTGGCGCTGGTGGATTATCTGGCATGAGATAGGGCGTCGTAGGCCCTGTGGAATCATTTTGCGTAGGCATATAGTCTGAAATTTGCGAATATTGCCTCCTTGAGGGTGGTTATCGGGGAGGAACGCATGAACGATCTGGCAAAAATACTCATCGTGCTGGGCGTGTTGGCTGTGGGGGCCGGCGCCTTCATGGCGGGACAGATATACAATAATGAAACGCCAGGCGCCCTCACGACGGGCAACGTTCTCCCGGTCCCGCTGGAGCCATTTAAAGGCACCGTTGCGCGGACGGCCGACAAGTCTACGCCCGACTTCCCCAAACAAAGCAAAGCGCCCAAGGGCGCGCCCAATGTAGTGCTGGTTCTCACCGATGACGTGGGCTTCTCCGCGGCGTCCACCTTCGGGGGGCTGATCCCCACGCCGAACCTGGACCGGCTGGCGGCCGCGGGCCTGCGCTATAACCGCTTTCACACCACCGCCATGTGTTCGCCGACACGCGCTTCCTTGCTGACGGGGCGAAACTCTCACGCCGTATCGACGGGCACGGTGCTGGACATGACCACGGGCTATCCCGGGTATTGGTCGATGATTCCCAAAAGCGCGGCCACGGTCGCCGAAGTACTGCGTCTATCGGGGTACAACACGGCGTTTTTCGGCAAGCACCACAACGTGCCTTCCTGGCAGAAGGCTTCCGGTCCCTATGATCTATGGCCGACAGGTCTGGGCTTTGAATATTTCTACGGCTTCCTGGGCGGCGATACCGACCAATGGACACCCACGCTTTACCGCAACACAACGCTCGTGGATCCGCCGACACATCTGCACAACGGCGAGCCCGATCCTACCTACATCCTCGACCGCGATTTGGCCGACGATGTGATCCACTGGATTCATAACCAGAAAGCGGCAGGGCCGGAAAAGCCGTTCTTCGTTTACTTCGCACCCGGCAGCGCCCACGCGCCGCACCAGGCGCCGAAAGATTGGATCGCCAAGTTCCGCGGCCAATTCGACGGCGGCTGGGACAAGCTGCGCGAGGACACATTCGTCCGTCAGAAGGCGATGGGCATTATTCCTGCGAACACGGTGCTGACACCGCGCTCCAACACCATCCCGGCCTGGGACAGCCTGAGCGCGGATCAGAAAAAAGTCTTCGCCCGCATGATGGAAGTTTATGCCGCCATGCTGGCGTACCAGGATGCGCAGATCGGGCGCGTGATGGATGAAATCGAGCGTATGGGACAAAGCGACAATACGCTGGTGATCTTTGTGGAAGGCGACAATGGCGCCAGCCCCGAAGGCGGCGACGAAGGCTCGCTCAACGAAATCGGCGTGCTGGCCGGCGGCGTTGAGGAAAGCATCGGCTGGAAAATGGAGATGCTGGACGAGTTGGGCGGACCCAAGACGCACGGCCATTTCCCCATCGGCTGGGCGTGGGCGCTGGATACGCCTTTCCAGTGGATGAAGACTTTCGCGTCGCATCTGGGCGGCACGCGGAACGGCATGGTGCTGTCATGGCCCGCGCGCGTGAAGGATCACGGCGGCCTGCGCACCCAATTCCATCACGTGATCGACGTCATGCCGACGATTCTGGAAGCCGCCGGCATCGCCATGCCGGACGTGGTCAACGGTGTCGAACAGCAGCGCGTTGACGGCGTCAGCATGGTTTATACGTTCGACAACGCAACGGCCGCCGACCGACGTACGACACAATACTTTGAAATGCTCGGCAGCCTCGGCATTTATCACGACGGCTGGATGGCGAGCACCACGCCCAACCACGTCCCGGGCAAAAACCGAACCCAGAACAACTACAATTATAATTGGGAGCTTTACGACCTCTCCAACGACTTCTCGCAGGCGCAAGACCTTGCCAAAGCCGACGCGGCGAAGCTGAAACAAATGGAGGAGCTGTTCTGGAAGGAAGCCGGGCGCAATCACGTTCTGCCGATTGATGATGCCATGAACATCCCGCGCGCTTTCGCCGCCAGCAAAGCCTACGGCACCGCCCCGGGGAGTTTGATTCTATGGGGCCCCAATATCCGTGTGTCCGAAGAAAGCGCCCCGGCCATCCGCAACCGCGCCTTTAGTCTCAGCGCCGACGTGGTCGTGCCCGAAACCGGCGCCGAGGGCGTGCTGGCGGCCAACGGCGGCCGTTTTGGCGGCTGGAGTTTCTATTTGAAGGACGGAAAACCTACTGTCGCCATGGCGTTTTCGCAACAGGCGCAACACCAGTACCGCGTAGCCGCGGACACCAAAGTGCCGCCGGGCAAGGCCACCGTCCGCTATGATTTCGAGTATGACGGCGGCGGACCCGGCAAAGGCGGATTGATGCGGATCAGCGTCAACGGCACGGAGGTGGCGCAAGGACGCATCCCGCGCACCCTCATCACCTACCATGACCTGACGGAGACGTTCGACACCGGCCGCGACACAGGCACGGCCGTGACGGACGATTACAAGAACCAGGGCGCCTTCACAGGCAAGCTGGAGAAGCTGGAAGTCACGGCGCGGTAATTCAGAAGGACGCGGCGCCGGAAATCTCGAATCGCAAACCCACGGCGAGCGCATTGCGCAGCGTCGGATCGGCCGAGGGATTGATGATATACTGCACGTCCGGCTGGAGCGCGAGCCAGGGCGTGATCTGTGTGCGCATCGTCGCTTCCAAAATCGTCTCGCGCTTTTCCGCCGCCACGACCTGGCGATAGGTTTTGCCGGTCGCCGCCGAGGCCACGGCAAACCCCACCGAAGTGTCGCGGACGATGCCGTCATAAACCGCGCCGGCCCCGACATAGGAGCCAAAAGTATTGATGCGCCCCTCAGCGACGCCGAAGCGCGCGAAGACACTCAGCCCCTCGCCCTCTTCATCGCCTTCCATGATCCGGCGGTCCGCTTCCACATAAGCGCCACGATTGTCGCCACGCTTTATCGGCAAGCCGGTAAGCGGATCGACTGCGGCCAAATCGTCGAAAGCCGCGGTATAGCCCCAGGCGCCAAGGGCAATGGTGGAACCGAGGAATTGCATCTCGGCTTCGCCCGCGATCAAAGCGCCGTCACCTTTGCCGAGTTTGATTGCCGTGCGTTTGGGGTGAGCGGGATCGCCGGGCACACCGTCCAGTACGGCGAGGCGTAGCAGCAGGCTGTCCGTCACATGCCAATGCACGCGCGCCGCCAGTGAGGTTACAGGGAATATTGACGGCCCCGCTTGCCCAGACTGACTGAAGTCCGGGCCTATGCCATGGGAGCTGTTGACGAACAACCCCGCCGGTTCAATCGCATCAAACTCGGAATTGAGGTCGTACAGCCCCACACGAACCGAGAGCCTGTCATCCAGAAGGTGCTGATCGTACCAGGCTTCGTACAGCCGAAAAGCCGAGGTGGTTTCGGTATTGCTGATCACTTGGGCCGCACCAACAAAGGTATCGCTGAAGTGGGCCCCGTTATTGTTGAGCACCGTCACCGAGAATGTGCCGCCCGCGAGCCCAACCGCCTTGTCCATATCGACATCGGCACGCGCGACAAAGTCGTCGAAATAGCGTCCGCCCTTCCGCACACCGCCCTGCACGTTGCGCCAGAGATCACCGCGATAGGCCGCCGCGACTGAAATGGCGTCTTCGGCATAGGCCGAAAACACTGGCGCAAACATTAGAACGACGCATAGCGCTTGGAGGACGAGATGGGTGTGAAGCAAGGGTGCGGCTCAGCTCGACTAAAGACTTCGCGAGTTTTGGCGAACATCGCAGTACAGTCAACCCGTTGAATATTGTATTTAATCGCGCTATTGCGAATGATCTGCAATCACCGCTTCTATTTCATTCCTGCACCGTATGACATCCGACGCACCGGTTATCGTTTGGCTCCGCCGCGACCTGCGCATCGCCGACAATCCGGCGCTGCAGGCGGCCGTCGCGCGCGGCGCACCGGTCATCCCCCTCTTTATTCTTGATGAGGACACCGGCTGGCCCTTGGGCGGAGCGGCACGGTGGTGGCTCAACGGATCGTTGACGGCGCTCGCGGCGAAACTCGCAAAACTCGGCACGACACTTATCATGCGACGCGGCGCGCCGGATAAAGTGCTGCGTGCGATTGTGCAAGAGACCGGCGCGGCAACCGTACTGTGGAACCGCTGTTATGAACCCGCCGTCATCGCGCGTGACAAGGCCATCAAGTCCGATCTGCAAAAGGGCGGTATTTCTGCTGAAAGTTTCAACGGCGCCCTGCTGTTCGAGCCCTGGGAGCTAAAGACGCAAGCGGGGAACCCGTTCAAAGTCTTCACGCCCTTTTGGCGCACGGCTGTAAGCGCGCCTGCGCCGCGCAAACCTCTGCCCGCCCCGAAAAAAATACATGGATATGGCGGCAAGGTTACAAGTGATGTGCTGACAAGCTGGAAGCTGCCGCCCGTAAAACCCGACTGGGCCGTGGGCCTGCGTGACACCTGGATCCCGGGTGAAGCCGCCGCGCAAGATCACGTGGACAAGTTTCACGAAGAGACCGTGACGGAATACGTCAAAAGCCGCGATATTCCCGGCGAAACCGGCACATCACGACTCTCGCCATATCTCGCTTTCGGCGAAATAAGCCCTCACCAGGTCTGGCATCAAGCCAACCATTGGGAGCCCGGCGCGGGCCAGGCGGGCTTCATGCGCCAAATCATCTGGCGCGAGTTCAGCGCTCATCTGCTTTACCACTTCCCGCAGATGCCGGAAGCGCCGCTGCGGCCCGCATTCGCGGACTTTCCCTGGACGCGCGATAAAAAAGCGCTGCGCGCGTGGCAACAGGGCCATACAGGTTACCCGATCGTCGACGCCGGCATGCGGCAGCTTTGGCATACGGGGTGGATGCATAACCGCGTACGCATGGTGGTGGCGTCGTTTCTCGTGAAGCATCTTCTGCTGCCCTGGCGCACCGGCGAGGACTGGTTCTGGGACACCCTGGTGGACGCCGATCTCGCCAACAATGCCGCAAACTGGCAATGGGTGGCGGGCTGCGGCACCGATGCCGCGCCCTACTTCAGGGTCTTTAACCCCGTTCTGCAAGGCGAGAAGTTCGACGGTGACGGAGCCTATGTGCGACGCTGGGTGCCGGAGATCGCGGGACTGCCCGACGCTTGGCTGCACAAGCCGTGGGAAGCGCCCGACATGGAGCTGAAAAAAGCCGGCGTCGTTCTGGGCAAAACCTATCCCGCGCCCATTGTCGATCACAAGACCGCGCGGATACGCGCATTGGCGGCATTCAAGAAAATCCGCACAGGCGACTAGCTACGCCGCATCTTTCTCTTTCTCGTTCACGACGTAAAACGAGTTCCGCAGCTTCGCTTGCGCGCCCGTCGCCTTCAATACGTAACCGTATTCCTCGAACATTTCCTGATGAAAGCGGAACTCCGGCGCGGGCATGCCGAGATTGATGCAGGCGAAGGAATAGAACCGCTCACCAAGACCTTTATTGCGGAAGCGTTCGTCGACCCAGGAAAAGGGTGCTGCCAAATTGGAAGAGTCCAAAACGACGAACCCCACGAGCGTGCGCCCCATGCGGGCGTTGACGATCATGGCCTCGCCGCCGGCCAGATAGCTTTCAATATTCTTCAGCCATACAGCCGGATCGCCTTCGCTGGGCCCTTTGCTGCTGACGATCTGCGTAATCTTGGGCAGGAAACCATTTTGGCGAGAAAACAGTTCGAGTTTGATCTCGGGCGGAACGCGGGTCCGTCCGACGGCAGGAGCGCGGAGAGCGGGGTGCTGGGACACGGGGGGTGAATCGCCTTTTGTTGTCGCGCAACTGTGCCCCGCGAGTCATCAAGGGATCGTTAAAAAGGCTCGTTTTCACTGGCCTCTGGGCTCCTCCCAACCCCAAGACGGGTGGCTTGCGTTGCCATTCCATTACAGGTCGCTCAATTTGCCGTTTGACGCTGGCCCAGGCGACGTAAAACACCGTAATCTGCCCCACTTGGGGATGCGCAGAACGCGCGCGAAGGAGACCTTTCATGCTGATCAATTGCATTGCCTACCAGGACGGGAAGAAACTCGCCGATATCCCTATCCAAGAAATCAATACGTACCTCTGCCGGCCCGACACCTTCGTCTGGGTGGCGCTCAAAGACCCCGCGCCCGAGGAGTTGGCCGAGATGAAGGCCGAGTTCGGGCTGCACGAACTGGCCGTCGAAGACGCCCAACTCGGCCACCAGCGGCCCAAGCTGGAGGAATACGGCGATTCCATTTTCGCCGTGATGCACCTGATCGAGCTGCATGAGGGCGAGTTGAATGTCGGCGAAATCGCGGTGTTCGTGGGCCGCAACTACGTGCTGTCGGTGCGCACGCGCAGCCAGCAGAAATTCGTCGGTGTGCGTGACCGCTGCGAGCGCGAGCCGCACCTGCTCAAACAAGGCGCCGGTTTCGTGCTGTATGCCTTGATGGACGCCGCCGTCGACCGATATTTCCCGATCATCGACGCCTTGGAATCGGATCTAGAAGCTATCGAAGAGCAGATCTTTTCCAAGGGTAACGCGCGCGCTAATACCGAACGCCTGTATGCCCTGAAGCAGAAGGTGATGGTGATGAAGCATGCCGTGTTCCCGCTGATGGAAGCCGTGAGCAAGCTCTACGGCGGGCGTGTGCCTCAGGTCTGCGTCAACACACAGGAATATTTCCGCGACGTCTACGACCACCTGGTGCGGCTGAATGCTTCGATCGACACCATTCGCGACACCATCGGCGCGGCCATGCAGGTGAACCTGTCCATGGTCACCATCGAAGATAACGAGGTCACCAAACGCCTGGCGGGCTGGGCCGGTATGTTTGCCGTACCGACGGCCTTCGCGGGCCTCTGGGGCATGAACTTCAAATACATGCCCGAACTGGAATGGTATTACGGCTATCCATTCGCACTGTTCACCATCGCGGGCGCATGCGCGTTCCTGTACTGGCGCTTCAAGAAGTCGGGCTGGCTCTGAACAGCCGGCGTTACTCCGCCGCGGCGTCGTTGCCGGCGCCTTCCATGGCCTTCGACAGCAGCATGTAGAGCTTGCCCATGTCGGAGGTGGAGAAGGTCGTGGTCAGCACTTCCGAGCGGTCCGTCGCGCGGGCATGCTTCACCAGGGCCGAGTATTCCTTCAGATAGCGCATGACATACCCACGGAACTTCTCGTCGGTCTGGTACTTGCGCTGGATGGCGTCGAACTTCTGACGGCTGAGGGTCTTGGTGATGTGGCGCAGGAAGACGCCCTGGTCGCCCTTGTAATAGCGCTTCCACAGCTCTTCCTCGACGGACGGCTGGAAGATGCGGGCGATATCCACCGCCATGCTATGCAGCTGCTCGATGACGTAGGTGGTGTTCTCGAGGAACTTTCCGGTGTTGGCCTTGTCGTGAGCCTCCTCAAGGTGCTTGGCGGTTTCGGCGGCCTTCGTGGCGCTGGCCATGAGGTAGTCGACCTGCTTGCCGAAGGTCTGACCCGCCTTGCCGGTCTGTTCGGTGATGCCGTTGCTGGCTTCCACTAGGCTTTCGGCGTGTTTGCGCAGGGTCTTGAGCACGACCTCCACGCGATTGACGGCTTCGTCGGCAGATTTTCCGAGCGTGAGCAACTGCTGGCGGAAGGCTTCACCCGTCGCGCGCGTTCCGCCGGCGATCTTTTCCGAGGTATCGGAGAACTCGCCCAGGGACTGGCGCATCTTTTCGCCGGCGACGCTGACCTGCGCCGCGCCGCGGTTGGTGCTGTCCTCGAAGTCGAGCATGAGTTTCTGCAGTGAATCGCGGAAACCGTTGAGACGCACCTGGGCGTCGTCGGCGGCGGTGGCGATCGCGGCGGAGCGCTGGCGTAGGCCGTCACCGACCACGGCCATCGTTTCAGTGGCATGGTTGGCAGCCTTGTCGATGGCGCTGACCTGGTCATGGAAGGAGATCGACGCCTCCTTCATTTTGGCGGCGGACGCGTCGGCTGCGCTGCGCAGCGCGTCCTTGCTTTCGTCGAGGGTGCCGAGGACCGACTGCATGTCTTTGGAGACCTGGGCGGCCACAGACGACAGCGCCGAGACTTCGGTACCGATCTCGCGGCTGACATCCTTGGTCTTGGCAACCGAGTAGGACACCGTGTCGGTGACTTTCTGCGAGGTGGCTTCCAGAGACTCGCGGATGGATTCCAATTCCTTGGTGACGCGCGCCGAAAGCTGCATGAGTTCCGAGGAGTTCTGGCTGAGGATGTCCGACATGGACCGGACGTGGGACAGCACCTGCTCCGACGTCGAGCCCATCTGGCGGGCCTGCTGGGCCAACGCCGTTTCGGACAGCTTGACGTGCGTGGTGAGGGTGTTGGCGGCCATTTCCAGTTCATCGTTCTGGCGGCGCAGCGTATCGCGGATAGTATCGGCCTGGACGGCGGCGCGGCTGGCGGAATTCGCCAGCTGTTCGGCGTGTTCGCGCACGCGTACACCGACAGTGTCGATCTTTTGGATGACCGTGTCGGAAATAGTGCCCATGGCTTCGGCGCGGCCGATGGCGATGTTGGAGGCTTTCTCCAGGTCGGCGGTGGCGCGGTCGAATTTCTCGGTGACGATACGTGAGCGCAACCCGAATTCGTCGGCCGAAGCGGCGAGGCGGGTTTCGACGCGCGTCGCGGCTTCGCCTACGCTCTCGGCCTGTTTTTTGACCATGCTTTCAACGGCGCGCAGCTTGGCGACGGCGCCGTCCGAGGCGGCGTTGAGTTCCTTGGTCTGGATGGTAAGCGCTTCTTCAACGATCTTCACGCGGCTCAGGACGCGCTCCATGACCTGATCAAGGTTCGCCGTCTGCTGGCCCAGGCGCATTGTGACCTTGGTCGCCTGGTCTTCAATGCGATCACCCGCGGCGGCCAATTCGGCACGCTGTTTATCGAACACGGCTTCGAGGCTGTGGGCCTTGCCCATGAGGTGATCGGAGATTTCGCCTACCGTCTGTTCGGCGCGCTTGGCGGCTTCTTCAACCTGTTCGGAGTTGGAGGCCACAGCCTTGCCCATTTCCTCGGCGTAGCTCTTCGCGGTTTCTCCGGCTTTCGCCAGCGCACGTTCTTGTTCGGCCAGCTGCTGCGCGATGGCGGCGGACATGCCGCGCGCGCGCTCGGTGGCGGCGGAAAGGTTGTTGACGTGGCCGGCCAGGGTTTGGCCCATGCTGTTGACTTCGGACTGGGTCTTCTGGCTCGACGTGCGCACGAACTCGTGCTGGCGGCGCAGCGCGTCTTCGATCTTCAGATTCACGTCGGCGGCGGAATCGATCACCGTCTGCAGCTTATGCACCTGATCGGTCACGGCATTGGCGGCGGACCCGGCGCCGGCTTCCAACTGACCAGTGACGCTTGCGAGCTTTTCGGTGTCGCGCAGGAATCCGGTCTGCAGTTTCTGCATGTTGCGCACGGCGGTTTCGCTGGCGTCCACCAGCGCGCGGGTCTGCGCCTTCAGCGAGTCCGCTATGGTGTTAATGGTGCTTTCGGCGCTGGCGGCGGGATAGGTCAGCTGTGCGAGATAGCTGCGCATCTGCGCGGCCTCGCGGCGCAATTCGCGGCCGCGATCGAGATACGCGATCACCAGCCACAGGAACGCGAGGGGAATAACCAGGGTCGCCATAAAGCTGCCGAACTGATCGGGCAGCAGAGTGAAGAGTTGGCGCCAACCGATGGCCGCCGTGATGTAGACCGCGAAGGCGAGGAACCAGACGGTGGAAATGATAACACCGGTCGCCACGGATTTACCGCTTTCACGCCACCAGGTGTCAAAGGCGGATTCGGTCGGGACGGCTTGACGGGGTTGTGCGGCCGTAGCGGCGGCGGCTTCGGCCATGCCGGTTTCCTCGTCCATCAGAACGGGATCCGACGCGGTCTGGATGATGGAGCGCGCAGGCCCGCCGAAGGGTGGCTTCTTGATGCGCGCGGCGCCGGACTTCAGCGTGATTTTCGGCGCGGCGTCGTAGGGCGCCTGGCTGCCATTGGGCAGGGTCGAATCATCATGATCGTGAGCCATCGTCGGTCCCCGTGTAGCCCGCGATTTTTTGGCGGGCATATATGTTTGGCCGGGTGCTCCATGACGGAGTCCCGATTCACCCTGACGGTCAGCCTAAGACGGGATGATTAATAATGTGTTCCGGCGGCCGCCAGGACAGGCGACCAACCCTAACACATTGGAAAATATATTATTCTGCGACCTTTGCCGCAGACGCGAAAGCGTCCGGGTCTTCGGGCGCGACGGCCATGGATTTTTGCTGCTTGGCCCAGGCCGAGGCATAGGTGCCGCCCTGGCGCAGCAGCTCGGCGTGGGTGCCGCGTTCGATGATATCACCGTCGCCCAGCACCAAGATCTGATCGGCGTCGACGATCGTCGACAGGCGATGGGCAATGACCAGCGTGGTGCGCCCGGTGCTGACCTCGCGCAAGTTGGCCTGAATTTCTTTTTCGGTGTGGGTGTCCAGCGCCGAGGTCGCTTCGTCGAATATAAGAATCGGCGCGCCTTTTAAAATAACGCGGGCAATGGCGACGCGCTGTTTCTCGCCGCCGGAGAGTTTGAGGCCGCGCTCCCCGACCAGGGTTTCATAGCCGTCGGGCAGACGGGCAATGAGATCCTGAATATGCGCAAGCTGCGCGGCGCGCGCGATGTCTTCCTGCGGCGCGTCGGGTTTGGCGTAGCCAAGATTGTAGCCGATGGTGTCGTTGAACAGCACGGTGTCCTGCGGCACAACGCCCAACGCCGCGCGGACCGAACTTTGCGTCACGTCGCGAATGTCCTGCCCGTCGATCTTGATGGCCCCGCCGTTGACGTCGTAATAGCGGAACAGCAACCGGCCGATCGTGGACTTACCGGCGCCGGTGGCGCCGACAAACGCCGTCATCTTGCCGGGCGATACAGTGAACGACACGTTCTTCAGAATTGGCCGGCGCGGATCATACGCGAAACTGACATTCTCGAATCGCACTTCGCCGCCGGCGACCCGCAATTCCGGCGCGTCGGGCTTATCTTTGATCTCGGGCTCCACGTCCATGAGGTCGAACATTTTTTCGATATCGACCAGGGCCTGCTTGATATTGCGATAGACGAAGCCGAAGAAATTCAGGGGCTGCGATAATTGCAGCATGTAGAGATTGACCAATGTGAAATCGCCGACCGTCATATTTCCAGCCATTTTACCGCTCGCCGCCATCGCCATCAGCACCGCAAGACCCACGGAGATAATGAACGCTTGGCCGACGTTCATCAGCGCCAATGTCGATTGCGTGCGCACCGACGCAGCTTCGTATTGGCCCATGACACGATCGTACTCGCGGACCTCCAGATCTTCGTTGCCGAAGGTTTTCACGGTCTCGTAGTTCAGCAGGCTATCGATGGCGCGGGTATTGGCCTTGTTGTCGAGCGCGTTGCTGTCGCGCCGGAATTTCAGACGCCATTCGGTGGTGAAACTCGTGAAGGCGACATAGATCACCACCACCGCCAGGGTCACGAGGCCGAACCAGATGTTGAAGGACTTCCACAGAATGACGAAGACCAATGCCACTTCCAGAATGGTCGGCAGCACGTTGAACAATGAAATCGACACCAGGCTTTCAATCGCGTTGCGCCCGCGTTCGATGGAGCGCGACAGCGCGCCGGTCCGCCGGTCGAGGTGAAAACGCAGCGAGAGACGGTGAAGATGCGTGAGCACTACCGCCGACGACCTGCGCACCGCCCGTACGCCGACCTTGGCGAAGACCGCATCGCGGAATTGCGCAAACGCCAGGCCCAAAAACCGCGCCGCGCCGTAGGCAATGATCAACGCCAAGGGAATCGCGGTCGCGGACGAAAGCGTCACATCCTCGGACAAAATATCGACAGCGTGCTTGAGGTAGATCGGCGCATAAACCGTCGCGATCTTGGCGGCGAGAATAAAGACCAGCGCGAAAACCACGCGTACGCGAATTTCCACGGCGTTTGGAACGCCACGCGCAGGCCATAGGAAAGGCAGCAAAGAGCCGATGACCTGCCAGTCGCCGCGTTTACGCACGGCTTCAGCTTGCTCGGGAGAGAACCCTAGGTGTTTCATCCCATCCTGTTAACGTGATTGGAGGCATAAAAAAAGGGCCGGAACCCACGCCGTCCCGGCCCCATTTTTTGCTCTGTAACCCGCGGTTAAGCGGTGACCACCGTCGTGGTCGAGGCTGTATCGGAGGTATAGGCGGCGACAGCCACCCGAACCGGCTTTTTGGCAACAGGCGCGTCTTCCGCAGGCGCCGTTTTGGGCCGCTCGCCCGGAGCGGTGTCGTCACCGGCCTGATCAGTGTCGGTCTGAGCGACTTTGTCGTAAAGCTTGGTTTCACCACCGTCCTCGGTGACGACGATTTTCTCATCCGCCGATACCTTGGCGGCGAATTTGGGCGTCTGCTCCGCGGCGGCGAACTTACCCACCACCACTTCGGCGCCCTGGCCGTAGAATTTCTTCGGCGCGTCGACGGTGCCGGTCGGTGTGCCCTGCGCGGCAACCGCATGGAAGAATTTTTTGGCCGCCCCGGCGCCAGCTTCAGCGGCGGTGAAAAGCTTCTTGCCGTTAACCGCCACAGTTACGGGCGCGGGCGACGCGTCGGGGGCGACCGCCACTTGCGGCTGCGCGACGGCTTGGGCTTCGGCGATAACTTGGGCTTGAGCCTGTTCTTCGGATTTCTGGCTGACGGTCGCAAGACCGGCGAAGGTAAACACGCCTTCGCGCGCAACACCGGCGCGGGCGGCTTCGATCAGATCGACGCGGCCATCGCCATTGGCGTCAAAGCGCTGGAGAATGTCCGGCGTGCCGACCACTTCCGAAGGAGTCAGACCGAGATCGATATGTTTAATTTCAACACGCGCCTTGGAAGGGCCAGACGGTGGCGGCGCGGTGTCGCGCGCGCTCTTAGGTGTCTCGTCCTGGTGGCGGTTGACAGGATTCTGGTCGTCGAAGGATGACTCAGACTGACTCGTGGTGTCTTCCGGCGTGTCCACTTGGGCGGCGGCGATATCCGCCGCGGAGAAGCTGGAATCCTCACCCTGTCGGTCAACGACGAAAACCTGTTGCCGTGGGGCTAACAGGTTGAGCTGCTGAGATGCAGCAAAGGATGTGACCAATTCAGTCATTTCATCGCCTTTCTGGCAGACGAAAATATTCTGCGTACTTCCACGCGATTACGATTCATATAGAAAAAACCAGAAAAAAGCAAGGCCCTTGAAGGAGAAAAGGGGAAAGGCCTTTCCCATAAGCATATGATTTTATTAAATATATTAGAAATTACAAACGGTTGAGTCGAAACTTATTCACAGGTTAACCCTTTTAACAGATGGAATCTGCCCCACACATACGTGAATCGCCCTCCCGAGTCGTCCTGCCCTTTCCGGGTCGCCGACGGCCGTGATAGGGATGAAGGAACCGGGAGGGTTCACCATGTCCGCACGCCGCATCGTCACACGCATGATCATCATTTTACTGAGTCTCGTTGCCCTTGTTGTGGTGATTTTGGGTCTGGGCCAGGTGGGCCTCTTCGAAGCCATTTTCCGCCCGGGCCCCCTCGTGCCGGTGGACTTCACCAAGCTTGAACGGCCGGCATCTCCGAACACCTATCTCGTCGCCCCAGACGGCTTTACGCCCGTCAAAAGCGACGCCGAAGCGCCGGTGCACGGCATGTCTGCGGAAAAGCTGAAAGCCAATTGGGAAGCCTTGATGGCGCGCCAGCCCAGCATCGAGAAAGTCGCCGAGAGTCCCGACGGCCTGCAGATCGACTACATTCAGCGCACAAAACTGATGCATTACCCGGACTGGATCACCGTGCGGTTCATTCCCATGCCGAGCGATCCCGAAACCGGCGACTATTCGACCTTGGCCGTCTACAGCCGCTCAGTCTACGGCTACAGCGACATGGGCGCCAACAAGGCCCGTATTACAAAATGGCTGGGTGGGCTTTAAGAGCGGGGATCCCAAGGCTCACTGTTTGCATCCCCCGGGCCTTTTCATTAAGTAGACACATACATTCAGCGCGAGACACCGCACGGCATGGGGTCGTGTAGGCCTAGTCTGGATAGTTTAAGGATACCCCGTCCATGCCGGACACCCAGGACCGCGCCCAGCGCTTGGCGGCGCTGCACAAAGCCCTTCACACCCGCATCCTTGTTCTCGACGGCGCCATGGGCACCATGATCCAGCGCCACAAGCTGGATGAAGCCGGTTATCGCGGCAGCCGTTTCGCCGCCCACCCGAAGGACGTGAAGGGCAACAACGATCTGCTGATCCTGTCGCAGCCCGACATCATCCTGGACATCCACCGCGCCTATTTGGAAGCGGGCGCCGACATCCTTGAAACCAACACGTTTTCCTCGACCACCATCGCCCAGGCCGACTACGGCATGGAGAGCTTGGTGTACGAACTGAATTTCGAAGGCGCCAAGCTCGCGCGGCAGGCCTGCGACGAATATACGGCCAAGACTCCCGACAAACCTCGCTTCGTAGCAGGCTCCATCGGCCCCACCAACCGCACGGCCTCAATTTCGCCGGATGTGAACGATCCGGCGTTCCGCAACGTCACCTTCGACGAACTGGTGAAAGCGTTCCGCCAACAGGTCGAAGGGCTTGTCGCCGGCGGCGCCGATTTGCTGCTGGCCGAGACCATCATCGACACCTTGAATGCGAAAGCCGCGATGTTCGCCATCGATGAGTTTTTTGACGAGAGCGGCCTCCGCCTGCCGGTCATGATCTCCGGCACCATCACCGATCAATCGGGCCGCATCCTCTCAGGACAGACGCCGGAAGCCTTCTGGAATTCGTTGCGCCATGTGAAGCCCCTGTCCATCGGCCTGAACTGCGCGCTGGGGGCAGCGCAATTGCGCCCCTACGTCGCCGAGTTGTCGCGCGTGGCCGACGTATTGGTCAGCGCATACCCGAACGCCGGCTTGCCCAACGAATTCGGCGAATACGATGAATTGCCCCACGCCACCGCCGCGCATATCGGTGCATGGGCTAAGGATGGCCTCGTCAACATCGTCGGTGGCTGCTGCGGCACCACGCCGGATCACATCAAGGCGATCTGCGAAAGCGTCACGGGGATTGCTCCACGTAAACCGCCGCAGCTGCCCACCAGCATGCGCCTCTCCGGCCTCGAACCGTTCCAGTTGGCATCATGAGCGACACCGATACGGTGGAACCCAAGTCCACCGCCAGTTTCGTCAATATCGGCGAACGCACCAACGTCACCGGATCGGCCAAGTTCAAGAAATTGATCTTAGCGGGCGACTTCGAGGCGGCGCTGGACGTTGCACGCCAGCAGGTCGAGAACGGCGCCCAGGTCATCGACATCAACATGGATGAAGCCATGTTGGATTCCGAAGCCGCGATGGTGAAGTTCCTGAACCTCATCGCCGCCGAACCCGACATTAGCCGCGTGCCGGTGATGATCGACAGTTCAAAATGGACGGTGATCGAGGCGGGTCTGAAGTGCGTGCAGGGTAAGCCGATTGTCAATTCCATCAGCATGAAGGAAGGCGAAGAGGCTTTCATCGCCGTCGCCAAAAAAGTGCGCCGTTACGGCGCCGCGGTGGTGGTCATGGCCTTCGATGAAAAGGGCCAGGCCGACACGGAAGAACGCAAAGTCGAGATTTGCACGAAGTCCTACAAGATCCTGACGGAAAAAGTCGGCTTCCCGCCCGAAGACATTATCTTCGATCCCAACATCTTCGCGGTCGCGACGGGTATCGAAGAGCACAATAACTACGCCATCGATTTCATCAACGCGACAAAGCGCATCAAAGCCACGCTGCCCCACTGCCATATCTCGGGCGGCGTCTCGAACATCTCTTTCTCGTTCCGCGGCAACGAACAGGTGCGCGAGGCCATGCACTCGGTGTTCTTGTATCACGCGATCAAGGCCGGCATGGATATGGGCATCGTCAACGCCGGTCAGCTGGCCGTATACGAGGATATCCCCGCCGAATTGAAGGAAGCGGCCGAGGACGTGATCCTCAACCGCCGTCCCGACGCCACCGACCGCCTGCTGGAAATCGCAGAGAAGTATAAGGCCGGTGCGGGCGCCGCGAAGGTCGCGGATCTCACGTGGCGCAACGCCGACGTCAACAAGCGTCTGTCGCACGCGCTGGTCAACGGCATCACCGACTTCATCGATGCGGACACCGAAGAAGCGCGCGCCAACGCCGAGAAGAGCGGCGGCCGTCCGCTGGACGTGATCGAAGGCCCGCTGATGGACGGCATGAACGTGGTCGGCGACCTGTTCGGCGCGGGCAAGATGTTCCTGCCGCAGGTGGTCAAAAGCGCCCGCGTGATGAAGAAGTCCGTGGCTTACCTGATCCCCTTCATTGAAGAGGAAAAGGCGCGCAACGCTAAACTGGGCATCGTCGACGCGGCGAAGAACAACGGCAAGATTCTGCTGGCCACCGTGAAGGGCGACGTTCACGATATCGGCAAGAACATCGTCGGCGTCGTGCTGCAGTGTAATAACTACGAGGTCGTGGACTTAGGGGTAATGGTGTCCTGCGCCAAAATCCTGGAGACCGCCCGCGAAGTAAAGGCCGACATTATCGGCTTGTCGGGCCTGATCACGCCGAGCCTGGACGAAATGGCCTACGTCGCGCGCGAAATGGAGCGCGAAGGTTTCACCGTGCCATTGCTGATCGGCGGCGCAACCACATCCAAAGTGCATACGGCAGTGAAGATCGCGCCGGGCTACAGTAAGGCCGCGGTCTACGTACCCGACGCTTCCCGCGCCGTGGGCGTGGCCGGGAATCTGATGTCGGCTCAACAACGCGACAGCTACATGGCCGACGTCAAAGCCGAGTATGAGAAAATGCGCGAAGCGCACGCCCGCCAGCAAGCCGGCAAGAAGCGTCAGACCATCGCGGCCGCCCGCGCCAACCGCGCGAAGATCGATTGGCAGGCTCATACACCGGAAAAGCCGCGCACCATGGGCCTGACCGTATTCGAGGACTACGACCTGGCGGAATTGACGCGCACCATCGACTGGACGCCCTTCTTCCGGACCTGGGAACTGGCCGGGAACTATCCCGATATTCTCAACGATCCTATCGTCGGCAAGACCGCGCGCGGACTCTACAACGACGCACAGGCCATGCTGCAGCGCCTGATCGGCGAGAAATGGCTGACGGCCCGCGCCGTCATCGGCTTCTGGCCGGCCAATAGCGTCGGCGACGATATCGAGATTTACACCGACAATAGCCGCACGAAGGTTTTGACCACGCTGCATTCCCTGCGCCAGCAAATGTTCCGTGAAGGCGAGAAGGCGCGGGCCAATATGGCGCTAGCGGATTTCATCGCGCCCAAGGACTCGGGCGTGGCCGACTACATTGGCGCTTTTGCCGTCACCTCGGGCCTGGAACTGGAGAAGAAAGTCGCCGAGTTCGAAAAAGACCACGACGATTATAACTCCATCCTGGTGAAGGCGCTGGCCGACCGTTTGGCGGAATCTTTTGCAGAACGCATGCACCAGCGCGTACGCCGCGAGTTCTGGGGCTATGCCTCGGATGAAAAACTGTCGAATGAGGAATTGATCGCCGAGAAGTATCGCGGCATTCGCCCCGCCCCGGGCTATCCCGCCTGCCCCGATCATACCGAAAAAGCGTTGCTCTGGGACTTGTTGAGCGCCGAAAAGAACGCTGGCATCACCCTCACCGATAGCTTTGCGATGCTGCCAGCAGCATCCGTCAGCGGTTTCTATTTCGCCCATCCCGAGGTCGCGTATTTCGGCGTCGGCAAAATCGAGCGCGATCAGGTGGAAGATTACGCCGCGCGTAAAGGCATGACCGTGGCCGAGGTGGAGCGCTGGATGGCTTCTAGCCTGAACTATAGCAGTTAGGCCAGGAACGCTAATTCCAAAACAGCGTGAAGATCGTGCCTGCGCTCATGGCGGTGCCCAGCATGGCCGCGACCGTCACGACGGCAAAGCGGCCCCATGACCCCGGCAACGCCTGCGGCCGTAAATCCGCGAGGCGCTTCATCAACCATCCTGCCCCGGCGCCAATCAGCACACCGCTGATCAGCATCGGCCAACCGACCAAGCCCGATGACACGGAGAACAATGCGACGATCAGGCCCAACACCGCGCCAACGACGAAGCCTGAAAAAGCCAGCGGGAAATTGTCGCGGGTGATGACCCAAGAGCGTTTGCGCCGCCAGCGGCGCACCAGCGTCTGCGTTTCGCCTTCTCGCGGCTCCACCAGCCAACCGGTTACCTGATCCTTCACCACGCTGACGGCGTCGCTCATGTGCACGGCTTCGCTGAGAGGTGTGGCGGCAATGACATTGAAGCTGCCACTACGCCGCGGCCGCACGACACCCAGCAGATAACCGCTGATATCGTCTTCGGCGATGAAGAAATCGCGCACGCCGCCGTCCTTTTCGTCGTGGGAGCGCGCCAACCACCAGCGGTCGCCGCCCGAGGCATCATCGGGCTCGGCTTCTTCCCAAATGAGGAACGGATCATTTCGAAGCGACGGCGGCAGGCCGTCCTTCACAAATTCGCGCGGGCGGGTCGATGTCGACGGGTTCACCGCCCTGATGTAGCGCCATCAGGGGATAATTCCAAGCCCGCGCGCACGATAGGAAGAGCTTTAAGAAAGAAAGGAGATTTACGGCGGTTAAGAAACGCGCCCGGGCAGCAGCAATTGTTAAAGCGATACCGGCAGCGTGAAGTGGAAGGACGTGCCTTGGCCGGGGGCTGAGTCCACCGTGACCGTCCCGCCGTGGCGTTCGACGATATCGCGGCACAGATAAAGTCCTAGGCCCGTGCCTTGCTCCCCGCGCGTGCCCGGTGCGGATACGGTTCGGTCCAATTCAAAAAGCGTCGCCATGGCGGCGGGCGAAATTCCCGTTCCGTCGTCGCGCACGGTCACACGCACCATCGGCGGATTGCCGTCGGTCTCGACGCGCGCGCCGTTCACCTGGACCAAGCCACCGTTACGCGAGAACTTGATGCTATTGCTGATGAGGTTGCGGATCACAATACGCACCAGGGCTTCATCGCCCATGACGGTGAGACCGGTAACATTATTGACGATGGAAACGCCCTTGGTCTCGGCCATATAAGTCAAAGGCTCGATACTGGCGGCCACCGCGCCGGCCATGTCGAGCGGTTCGATCTTCAAAGCGCCATCGCGCATCTGGAATGACGCCCAGGCGAGAAGATTATCGAGAAGATTCTGCACGCCGCTGGCGGCCTCGCGCACGATCTGGGCGTAACTAATGGTCTGGCCATGCGACAGCGCCCGCGCCTTGGTCACCAGCAGGTCGGCGAAACCGATGACACTGGTGAAGGGGCTGCGCAGGTCGTGAGCAATGATGGAAAACAACTTATCCTTCTGCGCGTTGAGCTTCTGCAGTTCGCGGGTCTTGCGTTTCAGCTCTTCCTCGGCGAGATAACGTTCGGTGACATCGATCACGGTCATAAGGATGGCGGGCTCACCTTCCCAATCGATCCGCCGGCCGATGGAATCCGTCCAGATGGTGCGTCCATCGGCGGTGGCTGTCTTGGACTGCCGGTGGCTGCCGCC
>JAIEMI010000330.1 GCA_019752235.1 Rhodospirillaceae bacterium | reverse complement strand
ACTCAGCCGGTCCAACAGTTCGCCAATGTCGCGGGATTGCGCGGCGCTGGAACCGTCGGTGTCCATCTGCACGGCCTGCAAGGGGGCCACGCGCCACGCCGTCAGTGTCGCGCTTTCGATGCCGAAGCCGGGATCGACGGTGGGCAATTTCTCGCCCAGCAACTTCGCGAGATGCTTGGCATCGCGCGTGGGGCGCGACGTGCCGAGGCGAATGGTTTCCATGCGCCCGTCGGTGCGGGCGAAGATCATGTCGAGTTTGCGGACGCCTTCGTCGGTTTCGCCCAGGTCTTCGCAAAGCTGCTGTGAGAGCCGGTCGATGACGCGTTGCAAATTTTCCGGCGTGGAGATCGGCTCGACAAAGGCGGCGCGGCGGCGTTTGGCGCGCGGCGGGAGGATCGGCGTGATGGCCTCGGGCGCGTGGCCCATGGCCTGATCGAGACGCAGCAATACCTTCGCGCCGAAGCGCATGGGAATGGTGGCGCGCGGAATGCGCTTGAGATCGCCAATGGTTTTCAAGCCCACATGACGCATGGATTGCACCGCCGCATGATCGAGGCGCAGGGCGGGCAGGGGCAACGCGTCGAGGGCATGTTTCTCCGCGCCGCATTCCAGCACAAGATTGTCGCTGTAATGGGCGCAGGCCCAGGCCGCCCCCGGTGTCGCGGCCATGGCGGCGCGGGCGTGCAGGCGCGCGGCGCGCAACCGCTGCAGGATGCCGCGCACCATGGCCTCTTCGCCGCCGAACAGATGCGCCGCACCCGTGGCGTCGATCCACAATCCGTTGGGGGGACACGGCGCGACGAGGGGGCTGTAGCGCAGCGCGCGCACGGTCAACTTCTCCAGCGCGCGAGCATCGGCGTGGGGTTGCGCCAGCGCCGAGGTGACTTCGGGCAGAATCACGCGCGCGCGGCTCAGCGTGAGGCCGGGCGCGATGCCGCCGCGCGCCGCCGCGCCGTTGACGGCGACGACGATGCGTTGCTGGCCTTCCTGCGCGGCGATAACGAACGGCGTCTCAGCCAGCCAGGCGCCTTTGCGCCGCAGGCGGTGCCGCCGCACGTCCATCTGCCACTGGGGAAGAAAGACGGAGATGACCCTGCGCATCGGGAGCCTCGACATTCCATTGCCCCACCGCGCCGCCGCGTGACTGAAGCAGTTCAAGCTGCCAGCGCGCGCGTCCCGCTTCGGGAAGGACGTGCGGCGCCGACGGTAAAACGGTGATCCGCCAGCGGCCGGCGGCGGTGATCGGTTCGGCGCTGGCTTCCACCGGCTTGCGTTGCGGCGTGCGCAGCACGAAGGCCGTGACGCCGGATTTCTCGGCGGCCAATTGCAGACGGCGGCTGGCGGTGAGCGCGATCCTGCCCACTTCGCCGATGACGCAGGCCAGCACCGGATGACGCAGGCCTTCCTCCAGGACGGCAAGGATGTCGGCGTCGGTTGTGGCGGATGCCAGAATCAGCCGCGACGGGTCGAGGCCCACTTGCGCGAGACCTGGCCCGTAGACGTCGAGTCCGCCGAAGCGGCCGCACCACAGCGTCAAACCCAGCCGCCCGGCCAGGGCCGCGCCGAAAGCCGTCACCGCGCCGAACCCGGCGGCACGCCCATCGCCGCGCACCTCATGCAGGCAGCCCAGCGGCAGGCCCTGTTCGGGCCAGAGCCGGTCTATCCCGGGCAGCAGGGGCAGGGACTTGCCCTGCCCAGACGCGCCGCTCCCACCGTTGCGCTCGATCTGGCGGATTCGGTCTTTAAGGGCGGCAAAAACGTCATTTTTCTTTTTATTTTCAATGGCCATATCCATGGCCTCGCGTCCTGGTGCGTCATATTTGTTCTATATTTGTTCTCATTAGAGGGAGAGTCAAGCAAATGAGGGGTATGCGCTTTTGCGGGTTCTTTTCGGTGCTGTGTCACGCTCCTCGAAGTGCGGCGGCTGTTTCTAGATGTGCGCCGACAACAACAACGAGGACGCATGACCAATCTTTTCCGTAATTCCAGCCCCGGCGCGCTGACAATGGCGCAAGCCATAGCACTTGAAAAAAAGCGCCTCGCGGAACGCCGCCGCCAAGCCAGCGAATTGGCGGCCCAAGGCCGTGGCGAGGATACTGAAGTCGCCCATGTAGCTCCGGGCGAGTTCGTTGTGCCGCGGGCATTGCAAACGCCAGAATTACTCGCCGCGCTGCGCCTGGCGGCCGCGGACCAAGGCATTCCGCTAGAGATGCTGCGCATCGGCAACGCGAAGAACCAGATCAACCCAAATACCGGAGCACCGGAGTTTGGTTCATTCGATGACGTCACGTTGGATCCGTTGCCACAAATTGAATTGCCGCCCCAATTTCAGAATCAAGGATTGCCGCGCGAAATCGCGAAGACGCTGCCGCACCGGGTAGACATGATCAGCGCCATGCAGAATCCTAGGGTACAGGCAGGGCTAGACCTTATACGAGAGCGCGAAGGCGGCGCGGTAGATATGTGGACCGGCGGTCAACGTTACCCGATGCCCACACCGAACAGCGGCCATCCCGGCAAAAATAGCAATCGCCAGAGTGCCGCCGGCATCTTTCAGATGCTGGAAGGCACCTTCAATGACATGCAAAAGCGCGTGGGACCGATGGACTTCCAGGAACCCGACCAACATTTGGCGGCCACGGCGTATCTTGATAATATTGGCGCGCTTGAACCGTTGCGTAATGGGGATGTCGACGGCTTTCTAAACGAAGCAAGACAAACTGACGGTTGGGCTTCGTTGCCGGGTGGAGAGCAACCTCGTGGCATCACTCGTGATCAAGCTAAAGCACTATACGAACAGTTCCTTCGAAGCCGCATGGGGAGACAATGATGCGTTTTATTACGGTGATAGCGGCGGGGTTGATGATGCAAACGGCTCTCGCTGAGGCTTCATATGCTCAATCGCCGTCTCCTCTTGACCGTCCGATAGAGGATATCAAAAGAGATATTGCGGCCATCGCTCATTGTGAGTGGCAGCTGCTCTACAAATTGCATTACGGCTGCAGTGATCAAATAGGCACTTGGATAAACCTTGAGCTAACGCCGGACGGCAAGATTGATCACTTCTGGTTTTTGCCAACTGTCGCTGTGGTTGTTGATGTTGATCCGCAATCAGATGAGGCAATTTACGGAGAGACAGCAGAAACGCGTGCGGATCAGACTGCTGTTCTCGCGATCATAAAAAAACTATGGCCCTCATGGACGGCCGGCGAGCAATGGTTAAAGAATGCGCTCAAAAAAGCGTGGGTTAAGGACGCTCAGGATAGCATTCGTGTTGGCGATACATCCGTCTACGTGCGCGAGTCTATGTATGTTAACCGCGATGATCGCTACGGCTTTTTTGTTCTGACAAAGAAAACGGATTTGACGGAATTCAAACGCTGGTCCTGCGAGGACGATGAACAAGGCCCAGGCTTAGATAATTGCACGAAAAGAGAGGGGGCGCGCCCCCCCGACAATCCAATCCTGCACCCCAAATAGCTACGACAAGCTCAAGTGTGGTACTGAAACCTCTGCCCGCCGCCTTTGCGGCTGACGATCCTTCCTGCCGTCGGCGCGGGGAAGTGCGCGGCAAACAAGTGTGTGGCGGTGTCGGTGTAGGTTTCCACCACGCGGCGGCGTTGGGCCTGGGCTTTTTCCAGATTATCATCGACGCCGAGATGCAGCGTCGTGTCCTGAATCTGAATCGGGTGATGGAACACATCGCCGCAGAATAATCCGTGCTCGTGGCCGCAATGGGCGTGCAGCATGTAGGAGCCCGGGGTGTGGCCCGGTGCGCCTTCGATCCAGACGTTGTCGTCCATCTCGCGCTCGACGGCGTGATTGTGCTCGATGAGATCGGCTTTGCCCGCGGCGATCACCGGCAGCACGCTGTCCTTGAAAGCTTCGCTCACAAGCGCCGCCTGGGGATGATCCGGCGGCAGCGATTTATAGGCTTCCACATCGGTTTTCGACATCAGGTAGCGGGCGTTGGGAAACGTCGGCACCCAGCGGCCGTTATCGAGGCGGGTGTTCCAGCCGACGTGGTCCGAATGCAGATGCGTGCACATCACCATATCGACGTCCTCGGGTTTCAGCCCGAGGGCGGCGAGGTTTTCGAGATATTTGTTGTTGAGCATGCTGCTGCCGGCCATGACGCCGGTGCGCAGCTTGTCGTTGCCGTTGCAGGTATCGATCAGGATGACCTTGGTGCGCGTCTCCAGCACATAGGTGTGCATGCTGAAAGGCAGCGTCTCGGTGGCGGCGTCGAAGGCACGCGGATCGAGATCGCGCTGCAGCTCCTTGAAGCGCTCGGCCGTCAGCCCCGGAAAGATGCCGATGGGAATCGGGACGGTGACGCCCGCGTCCTCCTCGAACTTCCGCACCCGCATATGGCCAAGCTGTACCGGTTTCATGCTGTCACCCCTCCCAAGGCAGTGGTTAACAGTGTTGCAGAATCAAGGGCTTGTCACTTCAAAAACCTGCGAAACCCGCCCGCCGGAACGCCAAAAATCCTTATGGAATCATGGGTTAGGATAAAATTAACGATTTGGGCGCGTACTGCACCGGTAATTTGCGGGGACCGCTCATGGGCGCTCAATTCGAACAAATCACCTATTCGTCGGAGTTGTCGCTGACGTTGATCGTCGACGACATCGCGCGCCGCCGCCGTGAAACCAACGCGGCGTCTTCCATGGAGCCCATGGACATCGATAGCTGGCTGAACGCGTTGCAACGCCAGTCCGCGCCGCTGGTTTCGAGCGCTTCGCGCGCGCATCTCGAAGCCTGGCTGGAAGAAGTCGAAAAGCAATTCGACGCTCCGGCGGATGCGCCGCTCGCCGGCCTGCTGGCGCCCTAATCTTTTTTCCATCGCTGCATTGCCCTGCGCTAGGCTTACGCCCATGCGCATGATCCTGGCTGTTTTATTGCTGTTATTGAGCATCCCCGTTCTCGCCGGACCGGTGGAGGATCTGGCTGTGGGCGCGGAGGCCTATGCGCGCGGCGATTTCGCCGAAGCCGCCAAGTGGTTTCGCAAATCCGCCGATCAGGGCAACGCCACCGCGCAAGACAGCCTGGGTGTGATGCATGTGAACGGCGAGGGGGTGCCGCAGGATTACGTGCGCGCTTACGCCTGGTTTAACATCGCCGAGACCAATGTGCCCGCCGCTGATGAGGGGTGGCACGCGCGCCTTAACCGTTTCCGTAATGAAATCGCCGGCCACATGAGCCCCGCTGACATGGCGGCGGTGTCCGAGGTCATGCGCGAGCTGCGGCCATAGAATTTCCCGAAAAAATGTAAGGCTGTGTAACGTCCGTGTGAACGGAACGCGGAAGTGCCCGTAAAACGCGGTTTTTGCTGTTACATTTCGGGCGAGGGCATTGCGGTACAAGGCAAAACCCCGCCCAATACACTTTCCGCACCGTGTAAACTTTATTATCATGTGTCCAATTAAGTCCGGACAAAGCGCGCGTTGTTTATGCTTGGGGTGGAGCGTTCACCTGAGCTGACAGGCACTTGGACGCCGGGCCGATGTCATCGCTTTGGGAGAAGTAACCATGCCAATCACATCACCTCGCCGCCGTATGCCCGTGCTGGCCGCCTCCGTGGCGGGTCTGCTGACCGCGGGAATCTCCGCCCAGGCCATGGCCTCCGAGACCCGAGGCTTCGCGGTGCGCTGGTTCCACTACGCCAACGTCTCCGAAGACGCCGATTGCCCCAAGGGCATCAACCCCAGCGTCGACGGCACCTTCCGCCGCATCCTGCGCGAGCGCGGCGAGTCCCCGGCTGAGATCGAAAAGAAGCTCGAGAACTTCCCGTACTCCATGTACGAGGCCAACATCGGCATGCGCGGCATCATCGACGGCAAGCCCGCCAATCCCTACCTGAACCCGACGTCCACGAAGGATCCGAACCTGCACCTCGGCGAAGGCAAGAAGGCGCTGGGCTTTAACCTCGACGGCAAGGACGGCCCGAAGAACTTCACCGACGTTGAAACCGGCGAGAAGGGCGTGGACAACATGTTCTACCGCGCCATCGGCTGCAGCAGCCAATTGCGCAGCGCCGCCGGCAAGCTGCCGACGTTCCCGGAAATTCAGTGGGACATGATGCGCGACCACACGCCGGCGTGGCTGATCGAGATCAGTGGCATCGACGATTATCAGAACGACGACGACGTGACCGTGAACATCGTGCGCGCCACCATGCCGATCGTGCGCAATGCCAATGGTACGCCTCAGGCCGACATGACGTTTATTCCAGATCCGACACCGCGTACCGACGGCAACAAGGTGAAGGCTAAAATCACGAACGGTATGGTAGTCACCACCACGCCCTTCGAGTTTTTCATGCCCGGCGAACCTTTCGCCCAGGCCGAATATCGCTTTAAGGAAGCGAAGATGCGCTTCACGTTCCTGCCCAACGGCGAACTGAAGGGTATCGTCGGCGGCTACCAGAACTGGCGCACGATTTACACCAGCTGGGCGCTGGGCGGCGCGACCTATGAAATCAACGCCGGCTACGACGTGCCCGGCCTGTACTACGCGCTGAAGAAGACCGCGGACGCGTATCCCGATCCGAAGACCGGCGAGAACACGCATATCTCCTCGGCCTATCTGTTCGACGCCATTCCGGCCTTCATCGAACATCCTGAAGCCAAGACAGCTCAGGTCGGCAAATAACAAGAATACGGCGCGGGGTTCATACCCCGCGTTCAGAGGGAGGTTTCACGATGCGTAAGATCGTATCCATTGCTGCCGCTGTGAGCGTTATGGCCGCGTTTTCCGGCGGCACGTTCGCCGCGCCGGAAAAAGACGCCGCCGGTGTGGCGCCGCTCGGCGCTCAGGCGCCCTTGGCGACGCCGCCGGGCATCACGCTGAAGTCCGTGCGCGTTGGTCAGGGCGTGAACGTACCGGGCCAAAGCTCGAACCAGCCGCGCCTGCGTCTGGTGTTCGCCGACAGCAAGGCGATGACGCTTTACACCTACGACAAGGATGTCGTGGGTAAGTCCAACTGCACGGGCGAGTGCGCCACCACCTGGCCGCCAGCTTTGGCCGAGGCGGGGGCCCAGCCCACCGGCGAATGGTCGCTGGTCACGCGCGATGACGGCGCCAAGCAATGGGCTTTCCGCGGCCGTCCGCTGTACACGTACGTTAAAGACGCGTCGCCGCCGGAAGGCAGCATGGCGTTCTTCATGGGCGGCGGCGGTTCCGCCGGTCACGATGTCGACGGCGTATGGCATATTTTCGAAATCCAGCCGACCGACTGGCTGCAGTTGCCCACGGGCATCGGCGTGCGCGAGGTGATTACCGCGCCCGGCCAGGTGATGACCGACTATCGCGGCCGTACGCTCTACACTGTCGATATGAAGGCCGGCGGCAAGCCGCTCGGCAAGGAGTGGATTCCCTTCGAAGCGCCGCAGCTGGCCATTCCCGTCGGGGACTTCACGGTCGTCGCGCGCAATGACGGCATCTATCAGTGGGCGCTGAAGGGCAAGCCGCTCTACACCTACACCGGCGACGCCGACCTCGGTGATTCCAACGGCAAGTCCCTGGACAAGCGTGTCGATCTCGCGTGGGTCATGCGCTATTACATGCCCCCGGGCCTCAAGATCGCGCCGAACCAGCGTCGCGGCGGCGTGATCGCCCTGGACAACGGCCAGGTGGTGTACGCGCGTGACCGTGCCTATGCCAACATGGAAGGCGGCCACAACGCGCGCGGCGGCGGCCGCGGCAATCCGACCACGGGCCGCGCTATCGGTCTCTCGGGCTGTGACGCCGAATGTGAAAAGACCTGGCTCCCGGTGATCGCGCCGGCCGATGCGAAATCGCAGGGCTACTGGTGGGTCTTCGACCGTCCGGATGGCAAGAAGCAATGGGGCTATCAGGGCTATGCGCTGTACACCTACAGCAAGGAACAGCCCGGCCAGATCACGGGCTATGACATCTTCGACATGACGGTGAATGACGACACCAAGGATCTTAAGGCGAAAAACCTAGGCCTCTACTGGCGTCCTACCTCGCCGTAACCGTTCTTTACATCTGCGCATTTCAACGGCGGCCTGAAACCCAGGCCGCCGTTGTCTTTTGGGACGCGGGCCGTTAAGCCGGTGGTCTATGACCGTCGCGCACAGCAGGTTCCAGGACGCCTTCGCCTGTCACCAGAAAGGTGACATGGGTGCGGCGCGCGCGCTGTACGACGAGGTTTTGGCCCTCGATCCGCAGCACTTCGACGCCTTGCATTTCTCAGGGGTCGCGGCGGCGCAAGCGGGTAGCTTCGCCGCCGCCGCGGAGCGGATCGCCCGCGCACTGGCGATCAACCCCAATCACGCCGGCGCGCATTACAACATGGGCATCGCCCAAGCCGGTTTAGAACAATACGACGCGGCCCTGGCTAGCTTTGAACGCTCCCTGGCGCTGAACCCGGATAACACGGGCGCCCACTACCATCGCGGCAATATCCTACAGGCCTTCGGACGGTTCGAGGAAGCGCTGGCCGACTACGAGAAGGCCCTGGCGCGCGACGGAAGCCTCGCGCTCATCCACAACGAACGTGGCCGGGTTTTGGGCGCATTGCAGCGGCACGCGGCGGCGCTGGCCAGTTATGCCGAAGCCATCCGGCTTAAACCCGATTTCGCCGCCGTCCATAACAACCGGGCGCTTTCTTTGGTTGCGCTGAAACGCCACAACGAGGCCATCGCCGATTACCGCAAGGCGGTCGCGTTGCAGCCAAACCTTGCCGATACGCACAACAATCTCGGCAATGCCTTGGCGGAGATGAAACAATATGAAGCTGCCATCGCCAGCTACGACGAAGCGCTGCGGCTGAATCCCGGTTACCCGTTCCTCGCCGGCACGCGTCTTCATACCCGCATGCTCATCGCCGACTGGACGGATATCGAAGCCGAGACCGAGGTCATGGCTGCGAAAATCGCGGCGGGTGAAAAAACCGCGCCGCCGTTCCAGGTTCTCACCCTGATCGGCACGCCGGCCCTGCAATGCAAAGCGGCGGATACGTGGGTGAGAGCCAAGTATGCAGCGCTCGCGCCGCGCCGTGCATTCGCGCCCCGTCCTAAGGCCGGAAAAATACGTATTGGCTATTTCTCGGCTGACTTTCGTGTTCATCCGGTGGCGCTGCTGATGGCGGGGATGATCGAGCATCATGACCGCGCGCGGTTCGACGTCACCGGCTTCTCGCTGGGTTCCAACACCGGCGACGGTCTGCGCCAGCGCCTGGAAAAGAGTTTCGACGCGTTGTTCGATGTTCACGGTAAATCAGACGGCGAAATTGCCGACATGGCGCGCGCCAAGGGTATCGACATCGCCGTCGATCTCAGCGGCCATACCAACGATCTCCGCGCCGGGGCTTTTGTGCAAAGGCTCGCGCCCATTCAGGTCAACTTCCTGGGATATCCCGGGACCATGGGTGCGCAAGCCATGGATTACGTCGTCGCCGACGAGACCATCATCCCGGCCGCGGCGCGTATCCATTACACCGAGAAAGTCGTCTGGCTGCCGGACACCTACCAGCCCAACGACGCCAGCCGCACCTTGGCCGGCAAGATTCCATCCCGCACCGCGCTGGGTTTGCCGGAAACGGGCTTTGTGTTTTGCTGCTTCAATAATAATTACAAGATTACGCCGGGTGTGTTTGATCTTTGGGCCCGCATCCTCAAAGATGTTGAAGGCAGCGTGCTGTGGCTGCTGCGGGATAACGACAGCTTCGCGCGTAATCTCAAGCAAGAAGCGGCGCGGCGCGATGTTGATCCGGCGCGTATTGTGTTTGCCGGCCGCGCGCCGTTGGGCGAGCATCTCGCCCGTCACCGCGCCGCAGACCTGTTTCTGGATACGCTGCCTTACAACGCCCATACCACCGGCAGCGATGCGCTATGGGCGGGTCTGCCGGTGCTCACGCGCCTGGGCGAAGGCTTCGCGGGCCGCGTGGCGGCAAGTCTGCTGAAGGCCATGGGCGTGCCGGAACTCATCACGTCTACGCCGGAGGAGTATCGCGAGACGGCGGTGGCCCTGGCGCGGGATCCGGCGCGTCTGGCGAATCTCAAACAAAAGATCGCACAAAACCGCGCCGCCGCGCCGCTGTTCGATATCGCGCGGTTCACGCGCCATATGGAAGATGCCTATACGTTGATGAAAGGCCGTTATGACGCGGGCGAAGGCCCAGATCACATCGTCGTGCCGCGCCGCAGGTGCTTATAAACCGCCTCCCAAAAACGCGCTTTTCGTACCATACTTGGCGCGGAAGACGGGGGAGGCGTTATGTCGACAGTCCTGACTTACCGCAACGACGGCGAGCGGCCGTTCTGTGAGATCGCGCTGGACGACGGCGACCGTGTGCAACTGCATCTCGGTCAATCCGGCCTCGTGATCGAGCGGCAGGCCTTGGGCGCGCGGCCCAGCGAAATCCTATTCGAGGGCGGCGCCGATCTGGTGACCGACATGTGCGTGGCGCTGCTGGGCCCGGTCGCAGCCAAAACCACGACGCCTCTGGATGTACTGATGTCGGTTGTCGTACAGATGCGGTCCGCCGCCGACGTGCGTGCGGCCTTCCGCGACGCCGCCAAAGCATTGTAGCGCCTATGCCTGCCACTGAACGCAAGATCAACGTCGGCCCGCTGTCCCTGTGCGTGATGGAGCAGGGCGAAGGCCCGCTGGTGCTCATGGTTCACGGCTTTCCCGGCTTGGCATATTCCTGGCGGCACCAGATGGAACCCTTGGCCGAGGCCGGCTATCGTGCGGTGGCTGTCGATCTGCCGGGCTACGGCGGCAGCGACCGCCCGCTGGAACTGGAGTTCTACACCTCCGACCGCATTCAGGATTATCTGCTGAAAATCCTCGATACGTATAAGGCGGACCAAGCCGTCATCGTCGGCCAGGACTTCGGCGCGCAGTACGCCTGGAATTTTGCCGTGCGCGCGGGGGACCGCACGCGCGCGCTGGTGGCGACCATCCCTTACGACTACGACATCGCCGGACGCGCCATGTTGGGGTCTGCGCCGCGTCTGCCGCCGGACGCGCCGGCACGGCCCGACGCGTCGTCGCCGGACCGCCTGCCGAGCGAGCGCTTCGCCGCCATGGCGGTGAATCACTTCATTCACTTTCATTATTTCCAGAAGGTCGGCCCGGCGGAGCGCGAGTTGGGCAACGCCTTGCGCGACTATCTCAAACGCATCTTCCACGCGCTCAGCGCCGAGGGCGACCTGTGGCGCTGGAAGACGGTTCCCTCCGAAGGCAGCGGTTATCTCGATGCGCTGCCGCCCGCGCCCGATCTGCCCTGGTCCTGGCTCAGCCGCGAGGAATTCGACACGATCGTCGCCGCCTATGATCATCCCGACCTTATGCGTCGAGTCATCGGCGGGCTGAATGCCTACCGCTCCTCCGACCGTAATTGGCAGATCGGTGCCGCCTGGGCCGATGCCGACGTCACCGTGCCGACGCTGTTTATTTACGGCGCGAAGGATCCGTCCTTCGGTTTCTTCCCCGACTGGGAAGCGCGCATGCGCCGCCGCGTGCCGGGCCTGCGCAAGATCGTCGCCATGGAAGATGCAGGCCATCTGCTGCAACAGGAGCGGCCGGCGGTCTTCAATCGTGCGCTACTCGATTTTCTGGCGGGTGCCTAAGCCGTGGCGGTTTGGAAAAACCGCTTCGCCGCACACCTAGGCCTCCGCGCGCCCGACCTTCCGCTTTTTCTTCACCTCGGCGGTGAAGCCGATCCCGTGGCGCAAGTGGAACTGCTGGCGGATTTGGGTTTCGCCGGCGTGCAGGACAATTTCCTGACTTTACGCACGCCGGAGGTGCAGGCGCGCATCGGCGACACCATTGCGCGGCGGGGCATGGTGATGGGCTCTTTCGTGCACGACCCGCTGAACTGGAACCGGCCGTGCTGGAGCGGAGAGGCCGCCGACTTGGATCGGGCTTTCGAAACAACGCTGGCCGCGGCGCAACGCAGCGGCAGCCGCCGTGTCAATTGCGTCACGGGCTTCGATTCAACACGGTCCCGCGCCGATCAGCTGCTGGTCATGGGCCGCAATCTGCGGCGCGCGGCGGACCGTGCCGCCAAAGCGGGTATCATGCTCTGCGTCGAGGTGACAAACCCGGCCTATTTACCCGGTATGTTGATCGAAAGCCTGGATGAGGCCGTGCGCCTGATCGACGCCCTCGATCATCCGGGTGTCAGGCTGATGTTCGATACCGGCCACCTTGCCATGAATGGCGAGCACCTTCCCGCGATCATCAAAATCCACGCGCGCCGCATCGGCGCGGTGCAGGTGGCGGACGTGTCGCTGGATGGCGCCACGCGTGTCGATCTCGGCGCGGGCAAACTCGACTGGCCGCCGATTCTGCGGGCCTTGCGGGATATCGGCTACGGCGGCCTGCTGGAGGTCGAGCATCAGCCCCTTGAGGACTCTCGGGAAGGCGAGGTGGCCTTGTTGGCGAGGTTGCGTGCCGTGGATGCTCGCGGCTAAGGGAACACCGGCGCGGCCACGGCGTTGCCGTAAGACACATCCATAAAAGGAACACGCGATGTCCATTCTCGCAACGATTGTCATCGGTTTTTTCGTGGGGCTGGTGGCGAAACTCCTCATGCCCGGCCGCGATCCCGGCGGCTTTATCGTCACCACCATCCTCGGCATCATCGGCGCTATGGTGGCCACCTATCTGGGACAGGCGCTGGGCCTTTACGCGGCGGGAGAGCCGGCGGGTTTTATCGGCGCGGTGATCGGCGCGATCATCCTATTGGCGATTTACCGGGCGGTTTTGGGTAAGCGCGGGCGGATGGCCTAAAAACGCGCCTCCTATTTGCAGACCGTCCGGAACTCGTTCTGCCCGTTGGCCGGGTTCACGCCCAGCACCGGTTTGCAGACCTGATCAGTCGGATTGCGAAGCGGTTGCTGCGGCTGCGGTATCGGCGTGACCGGGGGCTGGGGCGGGCAAGCGTCCGGCGTGCACACAAATCCCTCTTGCGGACTGTCGCTGCAGACCGCCAAGGGCCTGCCGTCAAAGCACGTGCAGGTGCAGGGGGCGTTTTGCGCGGACGCGGCGCAGGCGATCATCGCCAACCCGGCGCATATTCCACATAGCAGCTTCGCCATAGCTCCCATATAGGCGCTGCCGGGCTTATCGCCAGGGCCGCTACTTTTTACAGGCGGTGGCGTAATCCCAATCCCGCTCAGGGACGGCCCAATTCACCAGATCGTCGAAAGATTCGTTCATTTCGTCGTTATTGAAACCGCAGGGGCGCTCGTCGCGGATCGCGCGCGTGATCGCTTTCCGCATCACAATCCTCCCCGGAATCGTTGCGGCGGTTAAACCGGGAACGCGAGATAGCCGTCCATGGACCCCTTGGGACCGGCGCTGAGGAAGAAATCCAGCAGCAGCGGCTCGCCCGGCGCGACGGCATAACGCGTAAGATCGGTGACGCCTTCCGCCGCCAGCACCTGGTCGTCGATGAAAAAATTTCCGCTGCAGGTCTTGGCGTCGCGCGTCAGGATGATGTGCGCCGCGTCGGCCACGATGTCCGGCGTGCGGCAATGTTTGGCCATGGCCGCGCCGCCCAGTTCGTAGCGGATCGCGGCGGTGTCGATGCCGGTGCGCGGCCACAGCGCGTTCACGCCGACACCGTTCTTTCTGAATTCGTCCGCCAGGCCCAGGACGCACAGGCTCATGCCGTATTTGGCCATGGTGTAGGCGAGGGTGGAACGGAACCATTTGGGATCTAGATCCAGAGGCGGCGACAGCATCAGAATGTGGGGGTTTTCCGCCTTTAACAGGTAGGGCAGGCATTTCTGGCTGCAGAGGAAGGTGCCGCGGGCGTTGACCTGATGCATCAGATCGTAGCGCTTCATGGACATTTCCAGGGTGCCGCCGACATTCACGGCGCTGGCGTTGTTGACCAGGACGTCGATGCCGCCGAAGTGCGCCGCGGCCTTAGCGACGGCCTCCGTCACCTGGTTCTCGTCGCGGATGTCCACCTGCAAGGCCAGAGCTTTGCCCCCGGCGGCTTCGATCTCGGCGGCGGCGGTGTGGATGGTGCCCGGCAGCTTGGGGTGCGGCTCCGTCGTCTTGGCGGCAATGACGATATTGGCGCCGTCCGCGGCGGCCCGCTTGGCGATGGCCAAGCCGATGCCGCGGCTGCCGCCGGTAATAAAAATCGTTTTGCCCTTAAGGCTTTTTGCCGCTCCGGCCATCACACCCTCTGCTTCCCCGCGCCATTATAGCGCGCCATGCCACCCTGGATGGAAAATCCTTGTCCCTGGAAGGTGAAAACCGCCTTGAATTTCCGCGAAAACCCGGCGCGGACCGGCGGGTCGATATCGCTAATCGAATATGTCGTCGATATAGTTAATGGTATATATCGGTCAAAAGGCTCAGGGGAACGCGATATGCGCAATATGGTTTTAAGGGTTCTGGTGATCGCGGCATTGGCGTGGCTGCCGCAAGCGGCACGCGCCGCCGCGAAAAACGATCAGCTTCTTGTTTTCGCCGCCTCCAGCCTCACGGATGTGCTCAACGAACTGGCCGAGGCGTATGCCAAGACCGGCCATGCCAAACCCGCGTTGTCTTTTGCCGCGAGTGCGGCCCTCGCGCGCCAGATCGAGAATGGCGCTCCCGCGTCGCTCTTCATGTCGGCAGACGAGCAGTGGATGGATTACGTTGCCGAACGCAAGCTGGTGGCGGATGGCACGCGCACATCGTTCCTGGGCAACACCCTGGTGTTGGTCACGCCCGCCGATAAAGCGCAGAAGGTGGATATCAAGCCCCGCTTCCCGTTGGCGAAGGTCTTGGCGGGCGGCAAACTTTCCATGGGCGATCCCGACAGCGTGCCGGTCGGCAAATACGGCAAGGCCGCGCTGGAAAGTCTCGGGGTCTGGCGTGACGTGGAGCCCAATGTCATCCGCGCCGACAACGTGCGCGTGGCGCTGGCCTTCGTCGAGCGCGGCGAAGCGGCGGCGGGCATTGTCTATGCCACGGACGCGGCGCTGACCAAGAAAGTTGCCGTGGCCGGCACGTTCCCCGCGAACAGCTATCCGCCGGTGTCCTATCCCCTCGGCGTGATCGCCGCTCACGACACGCCGGCCGCCCGGGCGTTCCGCGACTTCATCCTCAGCGCCGATGCCAGGGCGGTCTTCGTCAAATACGGCTTTGTCATGAAATAGGCTACGCCGCGCGCTGGCCGCGTTCGGCCGCGCCGATCACCGGACCGTCCGCGGCGGCGCCCTCGGCGGCATCGCGCGCGAACATTTCCTCCAGCTCCTTGAAGCCTTCCTTGGCGAGGGCCTGCATCTTCTCCTGGTCGTCGTGATGCGTGTAGTGCTCGAACAGGCGGCGCTCGTCATGCTCGCGGAACGCCTCCACGGTGCGAGTCGCTTCCGCCGCCTTCATGCCCATGCCCATCAGCACGTCGCGCGCCATGTTCAGCGAGGACAGGAAGGTTTCGCGCTGTAAAAGTGTCACGCCCAGGTCCATCAGGCGGTAAGCGTGCTGACGGTTGCGGGCGCGGGCGTAAATCCTCAAGTGCGGGAAGTTCTTGGTCACGGTTTCGGCCGTATGGATCGAGGCTTCCATGTCGTCGATGGCCAGCACGAATATTTTTGCCTTATCGGCCTTGGCGGCGCGCAAGAGGTCCAGGCGCGAGGCGTCGCCATAGTAGATGGTGTTGCCGAACTTCTTCACGAAATCGACTTGCGCCGCGCTGGCGTCGAGCGCCGTGAAAGGGATCCGGCGTGCGGCCAGGATGCGGCCCACGATTTGTCCGACGCGGCCGAAACCGGCGATGATCACCGGTGCATCGTCCGCTGGCGCGACGTGATAAGGCGCTTCCTGCGGCGGCACGAAGCCGCGCGTCAGCCAGTCGTTGGCGAGGCTGAGCGCGGGTGTCGCCGCCATGGAGACGCTGACCACCAGGACGAGCAGGTCTTCCAGGTTCTTGCTCATGATGCCCGCCGTCACGGCGGCAGCGAAAATCACGAAGGCGAATTCACCGCCCTGAGGCAACGCGAGGCCGAGGCTTTTAGCGGAATGCCCGTGGAGACCATAAAACCGTCCCAGGGCGTAGACGACGATGCCTTTCACCAGCATCAGCACGCCGACCAGCAGAGCGATGGTGCCGGCCGACTCCCGCAACAGTCCAAGATTGAGGCCCATGCCGACCGAGATGAAGAACAGCCCCAGCAGCAGGCCTTTGAAAGGCTCGATGTCGGCTTCGAGCTGGTGGCGGTACTCCGAATTGGCCAGCAGCATCCCGGCCAGAAACGCGCCCAGCGCCATGGAAATGCCGACGGAATCCATCAGCAGGGAGGTGACGCTGACAATTAAAAGCGCGGAAGCCGTGAACAGCTCCGGCGTGCGCGCCGCCGCCACGGCCCGCAAGACCGGACGCAGTAAAAAATTACCGCCGACAATCACCGCTGCCACAACCCCGACGACTTTCGCCAGCGACAGCAGCATCGATGTCTCGTCGGTCACGGCGCGGTCCGTGCTCAGCAGCGGGACGACGGCCAGCAGCGGGATCGCGGCCATGTCCTGGAACAGCAGGATCGCGAAGGCCACGCGCCCGTGGCGGTCCTTCAGCTCGCCGCGCTCCGCCAGTGTCTGGAGCACAAAGGCGGTGGACGACAGCGCCAGGGCGAAGCCGATCACCACTGCCGGCGCGGTATCGATTCCCAAAGTGAAGGCGATGAGGCCGAGGATCGCGCCGGTGATCAGCACTTGCGCGCCGCCAAGGCCGAAGACGGTGCTGCGGAAGGTCCAGAGGCGCGCGGGCTGCAATTCCAACCCGATGATGAACAGCAGCAGCACGACGCCGAACTCGGCGAAGTGCATGATCAGGCCGACATCTTTCACCAGCTTCAGCCCAAAGGGGCCGATCAGCGCTCCGGCGGCGAGATAGCCCAGCACCGCGCCCAGGCCCAATTTGCGGAAAATCGGGACGACGATTACCGCCGCGGTGAAAAACACGGCGGCTTGGGTCAGCATTTCCATAAGTCGTCTCCAGGGCTTTTGAGGCTCAAATATGAGGTGCGGCGGCGATTGTGCAAAGGCCCGCGGCCCGGAACACGGCTTCAAAAACGCGCTATATGGAAGAAAAAACCGCCAGTCCCTGGGGCTGTCGGTTTTTCGAAGTCTGTCTGGCGGTTAAGCTGAGCGCTGCGGTTTAGCTTTGGCCGGCTTTGGCGCGCGCGCGGGGCTCATCCGCCTGCCAACTTGGTCCAAGAGGGCCCGCCAGCAACGGGCCTTTTTCGGCCTCAAGCTGTGCAACCCGGCGGCGCAGCGCCTCGACTTCGTTCAACAGCCCACAGAGGGCGCGCGAGGTGGGGTCCGGAAGATCGTCGCACGGGGAGCCATAGGGCAGGAAGTCCGGCTTCGTGGCGGTGCGCGCGGCGACCACCTGAGCCGGGATGCCAACGACAGTCACGCCCGGTGGCACATCTTTCACAACAACCGCATTCGCGCCGACGCGGGCGCCCTTGCCGACCACCAGGCCGCCCAGCACTTGCGCGCCGGCGCCGATGATCACCCCGTCTTCGACAATCGGATGGCGGCGGCCTTGGGGCATGTCGCCCGGCGCGATGCCGCCCAGCGTGACGCCGTGATAGAGCGTGACGTCGTCACCGATGACGGCGGTCTCGCCAATCACCACGCCGGTGCCGTGGTCGATAAACAGGCGTTTGCCGATGACGGCGCCGGGATGGATTTCAATGCCCGAGAGCCAGCGGCCGATTTCCGAGACAAAGCGCCCCAGGAATAAAAACCCGCTCGTCCAAAAGGCATGAGCCAAGCGGTGAAAAGCCAGGACGCGCAGGCCCGGGTACAGCAAAGCCACTTCGACCAGCGAACGCGCCGCCGGATCGCGGGCCTTTATGGATTCAAACGTCGCACGCAATTCACCAAACATGGTGTCGCTCCAATTGATAACCGGCGATGCAAGGAAGGGCCTTACAGGAGAAACGTGAAGATCTCTATCTAGGTGGCCTCTACGTGGATGCAACCGGGCGTAAGTCGAGTCCCGTGCCCTATAGCATCGCCCCTGCAAAGAAGAGAAATAAATACCCCCTCGGCCTGGACATGGGCCCCTAAAAGAGAGGAATATTCTCCCCCCGACCCCGAGGCGGGGGTTATCCTTCCGACTCGGCTTGTTCCCCCGTGAAATCGCGCCGCGTCCTGATGGTTCCGGCCCGGGCTTTGGCCTATCCCGGATGGGACATAGAAATGGAGTAGCCGCCATGGACCCCATCGACCGCAAAATTCTTGCCCTGCTGCAGACCAACGCAGGCCTGTCGATCGCCGACATCGCCACCAAGGTCGGGTTGTCGCAGACGCCGTGCTGGAAGCGAATCCAGAAGATGGAGCAGGCGGGCGTCATTAAGGCGCGCGTGGCGCTGCTTGACGGCAAGAAGTTGAACCTGGGGCTCACCGTCTTCGTCATCATCCGCACCAATCAGCATGACGACGTCTGGCTGCAAAAGTTTGCCCGCGCGGTGAAGGAGATGAACGAGATTACCGCCATCTGGCGCATGGCCGGTGATATCGACTATCTGCTGCGCGTGGTTGTGAAAGATATGGATGCTTATGACTCGTTCTATAAACGCCTGATCAAGCGCGTCGCCCTCAGCGACGTCAGTTCCACCTTTGTGATGGAAGAGATCAAGTACACGACGGCGCTGCCGTTGGAGCCTTCGGCCCAGATGCAGGGCGCCCTGTAGAACCGTCCAACCCAACATCGTGGCGAAACCGTGACATAAATCCGGCGGGGCTATGAACCGCCGGAATCGCGGCTATACGTTTTTGTCTGTACGCGGCCCTCACACACGCGCGCTAAGACCACGGCACGCACGCGAGCGGAGCGACGCCACAATCGTCCTTTCGCGCGCACCTTACAGCGCATTTCAAAGGACACTTGTCATGAGCGCACGGTTTTCCGCTTACATCCTCGCCACCGCGATATTGACCCCCGCATTCGCCCAGGCTCAATCCGGCGGCAGCGGCTTCTACGGCACCTTCGAGGTCGGCCCCTCGATCATTGAGGACATGAACTTCGCCGAGGCGACCACGGCCAACCTCAACATCGACCCTAAGGCAGGCATCGCGGTCAGGGGCGGCCTGGGCTATCGCCTGATGGAGCCGCTGCGCATCGAGCTCAGCCTGGGCTACAGCCACAATAATCTCAACGGCGGATTCCAGCAGAACGTGCAGGTCATCGTCCCCTGCGGCACCATCGCGGGTCAGCCGTGCCTCAACCCGAACATCGACGGCAATATCGACAGCTTCAGCGGCTTCTTGACCGGCTACTACGACTTCCCGGCCATCGGCGCTCTGAAGCCCTATGCCGGCATCGGCGTTGGTTTCGTCACTGCCGACTTCGATGTCGGTACGGCCGGCCTCATGAACGACGGCACGCGCAGCCGCTTTGCCATCCTCAATGAATCCGACACGGTGGTGGGATATCGCGGTTCGCTGGGCGCGGCCTATCCCCTGGGGCCGGTCGATCTGACGCTGGCCTATACCTATACCTTCACCGACCGCGTGAATGTGGCGGGCCGAGGCACCTACGTGAACTTCAATTTCGATAAGCGCGTGAACGCCCACACCATAAATGTTGGCGCGGTCTATCGCTTCTAAATCTCTGATGTGATTCTGAGGAAGGTGCCCCGGGAGCGCAGTAGCGCTCAAAAGGCCGGCACCTTTTTCATTTTGCGCCAGAGCTTCACGGTCTCGGGCTCGGCGTCCTTGGCCGCCTGTTTATGCCAGGCGCTGACGACCGTGCCGCCCGCGGCGACCTGACGGCGCTCGGTGCCTGTTGTGCCGGCGTTCACCAGCGCCGAAACCGTGCGTTCGGCCACGTCGATATCGTTGAGATGGCCCAGCGTGTCCTGCAAGTGTTTCAGCGTGCTCGCCAGAAGGCGCCCGCGCTTGGCCGGCAGCACCGCCTGAAAAAATTCCAGACCGTAACGCACCTTCTTCACCGCGATGCGCAGTTCGTGGCGTTCGGCGACGCTTAGAGATTCGATGTCGTTGTAGTCGGCCTGGATGTTGCGCATGCGCCGGTTCACAAAGCGCCGTGCGAAGGCCTGGACGGTGATCGCGTCGCTCTTCTCGGTCTTTTCCGTGCGCCAGCCGTGGCCGCCGATCCAGGCCTCAAGCCGTGCGTTGAAACGCGTGGCGCGGGCGCTGCGCAGGGCTTTCGCCGCTTCCGCGTGGGCTTTGTTTTGCGCCCGGCGCGCCGCACGGATCAATTGCGCGAGTTCGGCATCCTCCGACACTTTCGATGCCAGGGGCGCCGTCAGGTTCTGAATGAAGACATCAAGATCGCGCGCCGGTCCCAACTGACCCAAAAGCCACTTCGCTTCGGTGTTGAGCGCCGTGCGTTGGGCGGCGGGAATGTGTTTCTTGAAGACCGACAGCGCGGAACGCAGACGCCGTAGCGCCACGCGCACCTGGTGGGTACCTTCCGGCTGCCGACCGTCTACGGCCGCCGCCATGTTGACCTGCCAATGCGCCTGACAGGCGGCCAGCACCACGGCCATGGCGTCGTCGAGCGGCATCTCGGGCTTGAGCGCGATGGGGTGAGCTTTGGTCCATGCCGGCAGGCGCGCGGTCTGCGGCGGAACGGTTTTCTTGAGGCTTCGCGCAGATGCGGCGCGCGGGGTGATGGGTGGTGTTTTACGTGCGGGCGCACGGGAAAGCCGCGACGACCCGGCCGCTTCACTTTTCACGTCTTGAGACACCGCGCGCGCCATTATCGACCACGTCCGAGTTTAGCGACCACCCTTATATGGGGCCCGACTCTGGCAAAAATCGCGGCGCGGCGCAGCCTTATGCGCAAAATAAATATTTATTTATAATCAATGAGTTATGATCTAACAGGCAACCGTTAGCTGCATTTTGAATAGCCGCAGCTGGTGCAACTATCACAGCCTTCCTGACGTAACAGCGCGTAGGTTCCGCACTTGGGGCAGGCGCGCATGCGGGCGTCTCGTGCCGGCAGTTCTTTCTGCACATCTTTCAGGTTCACGACCTTGTCATCGCGGCGCGGGTTGGTGTCGGGCAGGAAGCCGATCTCGATCATATGCTGTTCGATGACGTCGCCGATGGCGGCCAGCAACGACGGCACGTAGCGCCCGTTCATCCACTGCCCGCCGCGCGGGTCGAACACGGCTTTTAATTCTTCGACCACAAAGCTTACGTCGCCGCCGCGGCGGAACACCGCCGAGATCATGCGGGTCAGCGCCACGGTCCAGGCGTAGTGCTCCATGTTCTTGGAGTTGATGAACACCTCGAAGGGCCGGCGCTGGCCCCGGCTTTTTCCATGGGCCTTGGCGTCCTCCGCCATGATGTCGTTGACGGTGATGTAGATGGCGTGGTCGCTTTCGGGCCAGCGCAGTTTGTAGGTCAGGCCCGGCAGCGTCTCGGGCCGGGCGAGCGGGGCATCTTCCGCGGCGGCAACGATTTCCTTCTTCTCCCTCTTCACCTCCAGCACCGCGCCGCGCACCGGGCTCGGACGATAGGTGGTGCAGCCTTTGCACCCCATGTCGTAGGCCTTCATGTAGACATCGGCGAAGGCCGTGAAGGGGAAGTCTTCCGGCACGTTGATGGTCTTGGAAATGGAGCTGTCGATGTAATCCTGCACCGCCGCCTGCGTCACCAGATGATCGGCGGGCGCCAGGCTCTGCGCGTCGACGAAATAATCCGGCAGCGGCGCGGTCTCGCCCTTCAGCGCGCGGAACATGCGATAGGCGTAGTCGGAAACTTCCTCGGCGCGTTTGCTGCCGTCGCGCTGCGTGACATGGCGCGTGTAGCTGAAGCTGAATACCGGCTCCAGGCCCGAGGAGACGTTGTCGGCGAACAGCGAAATTGTGCCGGTGGGCGCGATGGACGTGACCAAGGCGTTGCGAATGCCGTGGTCGGCGATGCGCCGTTGCAAGGCCTGCGGCAGGCCGCGGATGGTTTCGCCCGCGAGATAGGCGTCGCGGTCGAACAGCGGGAAAGGGCCCTTTTCGACGGCGAGATCGACCGAGGCGTTATAGGCGGCGTCACGGAAAGCGGCCATCCAGGCGCGTGTCATGGTCACCGCTGCGGGGCTGCCGTAGCGCAGGCCGCACATGATCAGCGCGTCGGCGAGGCCCGTGATGCCGAGGCCGATACGGCGCTTCTGCTCGGCCTCGACGCGCTGCTCGTCCACCGGGTAGCGCGAGGCTTCGACCACGTTGTCCATCATGCGCACGGCGACGCGCACCAGATCCGTCAGCGCGGTGTCGTCGAGTTTGGCGTCCGCCGTGAAGGGCGCCGTCACCAGGCGGGCAAGATTGATCGAGCCCAACAAACACGTGCCGTAAGGCGGCAAGGGCTGTTCGCCACAGGGATTGGTGGCGGCGATGTTCTCGCAGTAATGCAGATTGTTGCGCGCGTTGATGCGGTCGATGAAGATCACGCCGGGTTCGGCGTAGTCATACGTCGCGCGCATGATCTTGTCCCACAGCGCGCGGGCCTTGACGGTGCGATAGACCTTGCCGCCGAATTGCAGCGCCCAGTCCTGGTCGTTCTTCACCGCCGCCATGAAGGCGTCGGTCGCCAGCACGGACACGTTGAAATTCGTCAGGCGGCCTTGCGTCTGCTTGGCGGTGATGAATTCCTCGATGTCGGGGTGGTCGCAGCGCAGCGTCGCCATCATCGCGCCGCGGCGCGAGCCCGCGCTCATGATGGTGCGGCACATGGAGTCCCAGACGTCCATGAACGACAGCGGGCCGGACGCGTCCGCGCCCACGCCTTTCACCGGCGCGCCCTTGGGGCGCAGCGTCGAGAAGTCGTAACCGATGCCGCCGCCCTGCTGCATGGTCAGCGCCGCTTCGCGCAGATGCGCGAAAATCGAACCCATGTCGTCGCCGATGGTGCCCATGACAAAGCAGTTGTGCAGCGTCACGGTGCGGTTGGTGCCCGCGCCGGCGAGGATGCGGCCCGCCGGCAGGAAGCGGAAGTCCGCCAAGGCGGCTTCGAATTTGGGCGCCCAGGCGGCGGGGTTTTTCTCCGGCGCGGCCAGCGCGCGCGCCACGCGCGCCCAGCTGTCGGCCACGGTCGCGTCGATGGGCGTGCCGTCCATGTCCTTGAAACGGTACTTCATGTCCCAGATCTGCTGGGCGATGGGGGAGGGGGCCGTCACCATAGAAAGCGATCCCGAATTTTATTCTGGTTTTGTTCTCACCAGATTACCAGACTAGGGACCAGCCGTGAATGAAACGAAAAATACGGCGGAATTCCTTATGTTTCTGAGGGTTCTAGCTCTCTCATATAAGGTGCGGCGACCGCGAATCCAGCTCTGCCAGGCGCGGGCGCTACCCCTTCGGAAACTCCTTCAGCGTATCGTACGTCGGCTCTTTCCGGCCGTGTTTGGCCAGGTAGTGCGCGGTCAGGTTCGGCGCTTTTTCGAAGGGTTCGACGATCTCATAGACGCGCTCATAGCCTGAGTGGGTGATCACCCACTTGCCGTTCTTCTTCTTGTAGACGTCGCGGTAGAAAGACGTGCCCGTCGTGGTGATCTTGTTGCGCAGGTCGATGGCGATGTCGGCCAGGTACCACAGGCCCTTGGCTTCGGTCTCGCTGATGAAATCGATTTCGGGGTGGTGGCCGTTGTGATGGCCCACGAACTGCGCATGAAAGCCGTTGGCGATCATCTCGAGATAGTTGTCGCGGCCTTCGAGCTTGATGTTGTAGGTGCCGCCGACCAGCGTGGCGGTGACGTTCTCGTCCAGAATCTCGCGCAGCTCGGGGATGTTGGCGGTGTCGATGCAGCGGAAGTAGGTGTACTTCACGCGCTTGATGGCCTCCAGGTCTTTCAGTTGCTGGATGTCCTTGGCGAGTTGTGCGAGGTCGGTCATGGCCTGTGTCCTTGAGGGATGATTAACGACTAAGCGAGTTTTGGGGCGGGTTGGCGCCAGCCTATGAACAGCGGGATCAGGGCGCTGGTCAGCACCACGGCGCCCACGGTGATGAACATTTTGTGCAGGTCGCCGCCCACGGCATAGGTCACGCTGCCCAGCACCATCGGATTGAGGAAATCGCCGAGGAAGATGGCCGAGAACATGAAGCCGATGCCGCGGCCCAGGCTTTCGCGCGGCGCGCGTTCGTAGACGATGTTGTAGAAATAAGGAATCAACACCCCGCAGCCGAAGCCGGTGATGGAACTGCCGGCCGCCTGAATCCACAGATTGTCCGTGAGGCCCACAACCAACGTGCCGCCGCCCAGGCACATGGGAATCAGCGCGAAGGTGCCGAAGTTGCCTAGCGCCCGGCGCACCGGCGGATAGACCAGCGACGCGGTGGCCGAAAACACACTGCCCAAGCCGATGATCCAGGATTGGGTGACGGCGCTGGTGACCCCGTCGGCGGTCATGAGGAACGAAAGCTGCGCGCCGTTGATCATAGTCAGCACGGCAAAAGGCACGACGAGGATATAGAACGGCACCACCGGCATCAGCGCCAGCAGGCTGCCTTTGGCTTCCGCCTTCGGTGCGCGCTGCGGGGGCGTCGGCGGAATGACGGAGATGGCGACCACGAAGATCATCGCCGCGACGATGAAATAGATCGCAAAGGACGAGCGCCACCCCACGAACTCCGTCACCGGCCCCGCGGAATAGGCGCCGATGAGGCCGAAGAAGCTGCCGAAGGCGTTGCGGTAACCCAGGATCCGCAAGCGCCGCGTCTCGTCGATGAAAACGCCGATAAGATAGCCTGTGCATGTGCCGACGGTGACGGCGAAGAAACCCAGAGCAAGGCGTGACGCCAGCAGCAGGGGCGCGCCGTCCACATACAGCCCCGCGGAACCGGTGATGGCGACTCCGATCAGCGCGACCAGCAGCGTCAGCCGTGCGCCGAACCGGTCCACGAGAAAACCGCTGAACGCGCCGCCGAGCATCAGGCCGATGGACGGCATGGTCATCACCATCTGGGCGACAAACGCACCGTCGCCGCCGCCGCCGAAATGCTGCGCGATGGCGGGCAGGGCGGGCGGCAAGGCCGTGAACACCAGCGCCAGCAGCGCCGCGTCCGACAGCATGACAAAGATCGCCAGCGTGCCGCGCAGGCCACTCAATGGCGTCACGGGCGGCGTGGTGGAATCGGCTTCAACGGCAACATCCTTCACGCGCGTTCTCTCCCCCAGGCGTGATGCGGTGCGAATCGCTCTCCTGCGCGTAACGTAGCAGGATTTTGGCTGGCTGTGTTTTAAGTGCGTAAGAAATCAGTGCGCTGTTTGCGCTTTTTGCTTTGGGCCAGATTTTACAATTTGGGCAGCGTCCCGGCGGCGGCATCGAGCCGCGTGCGCAATGCGGCCAACACGCCGTCCTTGTCGAGGCCCGGCGGCAAGGCGGGCAGGAATTGAAAGACGATTTCCCCGGGCAGTTTCAGTACGCGGGTCTTGCCCCAGAAATAGCCCGAGTTGAGCGCCATGGGAATCACCGGCGCGGTGCAATGGGCGTACAACGCCGCGATGCCCGGGCGATAGGGGCGCGTCTCGCCCGGCAGCACACGGGTGCCCTCGGGAAACACGACCACCTGGTGGCCGTTATCGAGCGCCGCCTGCGCCGCGCGCAACATTTTGCGCATGGCGGTTGCGCCCGCGCCGCGGTCGATGCTGATCAACCCCGCGCGCGTCATGTACCAGCCGATGAAGGGAATCCAGATCAACTCGCGTTTGAGGATGAAGATCGGGTGCGGCAGGTCCATGAACAGCCGATAGGTCTCGAAAGACGACTGATGCTGCGCGGCGATGATGCACGCGCCGACACGTCCGTCGGAACGGCTGGGCAGGTTCTCTTTGCCCAGAACGCGGCAGTCGATGCCGACGATGGTGCGCGCCAAAACCATGACGCCGCGAATCCACATGCGGATCGCAGCCAGCGTCCAGGAAGACTTCGACAGCGACGGCAGGCAGATGACGGCCAACCCTAAAGTCCAGGTCAGGAACGCCGCCAGATAAATCCAAGACCGAATGACAATCACGGAGCCGGCTCACCTGTCTTAGCCGTGGTTGTCTTCGTGGAGCCGGCCTCCGTCGCGGTGGCGATCCCTAAACGCTGCATGGCCCAGGTCGCCAGGAACTTGGTGTATTCGCGGGCGAACAGGCTGGCCGTGCCCGGCCAGCGCCACCAATCGCTCTTCACGTTTCGCGGAAATACGGCATGCGGCACGATGGCGATGCCGGGCATGGCGGCATGAAACTCCAGCAGGCTGCGGCGCATGTGATAGGCCGCGGTCACCAGGCGGATCGAATGCACGTTCATGGTCCGCGCCCAGGCCGCCGTCTCGAGCGCGTTGCCGGGCGTGTTGTTGGCGGCGGTGCCGACCGTGACTTTGTCGCGGATGTCGGCGCGCAGGCTCGGTGTGCGCGGCAAAAGGTCGCCGGTCTTTACCTGTTCGCCCGGTGTATGGCCACTAAAAGCGCTGATAAGGTATAAGAAGAAAAAAATTGCCGCACCATACCAGTTGTAAATGGTACTGCCCAGCAACTTACCCCAGGCC
>JAIEMI010000017.1 GCA_019752235.1 Rhodospirillaceae bacterium | reverse complement strand
CCGGGGAGGCGGGCCCGCGAGATGCGACAGGTGGGGGTTGGCCCACGCCCACGCGGCGCCCGCGCGGGCGGCGAGCATCTCGTCGACCGTCGGACCACGCGGCTGGGTCGCGCGGCGCGGCGGCGGGAACGCGCGCAAGGCCCACATCCGCCATGGCCTTGAGCAGCAGATGCCAGCGCGCCGGATTCCACGTGTTGAAGTCGCCCGCGACGATGCAGGGGCCTTTATGGGCCGCCACGGGGTCCACCATCTGTTCCACCTGCCGCGCGAACTTGGCGGTGGAGACCAGATTGATGGCATGCACATTCAGCACCAGGAGTTCCTGGCCCACGAAGGGATACGTCGTCAGCAGAAATGTTTTCGGTGTGCCGATGAAAGGTTCGCGGTCCGTCGAGCGTACCGCCATGCTGTGGAGCGCCGCGACGCGGCTGCCGGTTTTGGGCCCCGTGGTCACCGCCTGCGCGGTGCCGAGATTTTCGGCCATGATCCATTCGAGACCGCTGGTGAGATGGAACGGATGCGCGAGGCCGCCGTGCAGCACCGCCTCCTGCAGACACACAAGCTCCACGCCCGCCGCCAGGCTCGTCAGATCCGGCATGCAGCCGACACGACGCGCCTTGAACATATTCCACGAAATCATCGTCAGCGTCGGGCCATAGGACTTGGCCGAGGCTTCGCCCAAGCGCTTGAGAGTTGTGATTTCCGGAAGGGGTTGGAACCGACTACGGATACGAAGCATGGCGTTCAGTCTAACGTTAATGGACGCGGGAATGTTAGACGGCTGCGACGCCCTCGCGTAAACTAATGCGGCGAAGGTAAAACCCTTCCGCCGGGGAGAGTACAACCACCAAAAACAAAGCGGGCAATCCTCCCGCAACTAAACGAGGCGCTGGGCGTTTTTTACATCGAATGCCTGACGCGATGCTGCGCGACCTCACATAATGGAGAATCTTATGACCGCCTATGTCATTGAAAATACAGAAATTATGAAGCCCCGCCGCGCCCCGCGCGGTAGCGTGGCGGTTCTGCTGGCTGCCGCGATCGCGCTTTTGCCGGTGGCCGGCTGCGAGACCATCCAGCGCGAGACCGGTATCGGCCGTAATGCCCAAATCGGCGCGGCCGGTGGTGCAGCCTTCGGCGGCATTATCGCCGCCATTGCCGGTGCGAACCCGGCCTGGATCGCGGCCAGCGTTGTGCTTGGCGGCGTCACCGGCGGCGTGATCGGTGACCGTCTGGGCAAGGACGATGCCGAGCGTCATGCGCGCACCAACTACAGCGCCGTCGATAAGCTGGCGCAGGGCCAGACCGAAAGCTGGAGCAACAAGAAGACCGGCAACTACGGCAGCACGACCGTGACCCGCGTCACCACCAACGCCGACGGCGTCGTCTGTAAGTCTTATCGCGAAGCCGTCCACACCCCGTCCGAAAGCGTGACCAAGGAAGGCACCATGTGCCGCGCGCCGGGCGGCCAGTGGCGGAGCGCTTAAGCTGATTTCAGTCTGAAAATAATCATCTCAAACGGGAGCCGGGCGGTCTGTGAGGACCGCCCGATTTCTTTTGTGCCTTTGACGCGGCGCTACGATATGTTTCGCCACGAACCGGATGAGACCGGGCGGGGAAATATGATTCAGCCGTTGTCAGGTGAAAACCTTTCCGAGGAGTTGCGCACCGCGGTGCGGCGCTTTGAATCGGGCTTATGTGAGCAGGCCGGCCAGCTATGCCTCTCCATCCTCGATCACAACCCCCATGACGCATGGGCGCTCTATCTCCTGCGGTTGGTGGAACGCCGCCTCGCACGCCCCAAACCGAGCACCAAACCGGCATTGATCTGGCAGTTCGATCCCGCCCGCGCCTGGGAAAGCGATTGGCTGCAGACCTTACTCGGGGACGTCGTGGAGAAATCCATTGTCGACAACAGCTGGTCGCAGATAGCCGAGACCATGATCGTGGTCGATAACCGTCTTGTACCGGAAAAAGTGTCCTATTACCGCCGCGCCTTTGAAATGGGGTGCCGTGTGATCCTCGTGCATCTCAGCGACGAAGCTTTCAAGGACGATCTCGGCGCCTATCAATACTGTGATGGGGTCATCCGCAATTACCGCTCGGACCTGTTAGCGGGCTATTCCAAGATCCGCTTTATCCCGCTCGGCTATAAGGCGGGCTTCACGGCGGATGCCGGCGCAGCGAAACCAGCGGCAGCGCGCAAATATCTCTGGAGCTTCGCGGGGGACGCTAAAAAACTCACACGCGGGCCGATGCTGCAGTCGATGGCGCGGGCGGGCGACGGCTTTCAGCATTTGAGTGAAGGTTTCGGCAGTCGCGATGCGCTGCCGACCGATGCTTACCGCCGTCTGATGGATGATTCCATTGTGGTTCCGTGTCCCTCAGGCTGGTCGAACCTCGAAACCTTCCGCGTGTACGAAGCTCTGGAAGCAGGCTGCATCCCGATTGTCGAGAAGCGCCCCGGTTTTGATTACTTTACGCAGCTTTTGGGCCCGCATCCCATGCCCACCGTCACGCATTGGGAAGACGCGGCAACCCTGGTAATGCGTTTGAAGGCCGAGGACGGACTGGAACCCTTGCGTCAGGCCTGCGCCGCGTGGTGGGCCACATACAAACCCGCACTCACCGCCGAGGTGGGTGCGTTTATCACCGATAGATTGAAAGCGAATTGAACCGCGATTACTCGGCGGCCTGCGCCACGAACGCGTCATTCGCATAGACCGACGGCACGAGCCGCGCCGGCGGTTCGTCCTTACGCGTATCCTTGAAGTCATAACGGCGGTTGAACATCGACCACCATACCGGCTCGCCCAGTTTGAGCGCGGCGCGAATCTGTTCGTGAGCCGCATCCGTCGGCATATGGGGCGCGGCCGCCGTGGCCGAGCCCAGCAGAATCATCATTACCTTGCCGAGCAGAATGTCGGGCACCTTGCGATGCATGATCAGCGCGCCCATGCCAAGGCGGCCCAGAATCAGGAGTGTGAGCTTGGAAACTTTGTCATCATCGCGGCCGACGACACGGTCCATGCGCGCAAAAACCTCGCGCAGAACTTCGTCGGAGTATTCGCGCGGAAACAAATCGCAGATCTTGCAGCCTTCCAACGCCACGATGCCGGCGAAGTACCAGGGATCGGGCGCGGTGAGGATAGGACGGAACGTGGCATAGGCCGACAACAGCTTGCCGTCGGTCCAGTCGGCGACGGCGTAGCCCGAGACTTCCGCCATGTCGGTCAGAAACCAGTCGGCGGCTTCCTGCGGCGAGACAAGCGTCTTCGCCGCATCTTGAGGAGCAGACGGGAGCGTGCCCTTTGCCATGCCGGAAAGCTTCAATGCCCTGGCCGCCGCATCATTGCGGCGTCGATGTCGTACCAACTTTATTCTCGGATTGCGCGTGATTTTTTTGGGGCCTAGCCCTGCCAACCCAGAAAAACCGCGGATTCACGGCCTGATTCTGCTCTATTTATGAAAAGAGGCCTGGAGGCTATCAACCCACGCGTTTGATCAGGGCCTGAGCGGCGGCGGGCGCCCGCAGCTTGGCGTCCTCGGTTTCGCCCGAAATAAAGTACATGAACACATCGCCGCGTTTGGCCCAGGCCTTGGCGCGCTTGGCCCACGTGTCGAGATCGGCGGGGCTGTAGCCGGTCTTGATGTTCTCCTTGCTGCGCATGAGGCGCGCATAGGTGAAGTCCGCGGTGGGTTCGTCGATTTCCGGGAAATCGGCATCATCGGCGTAGACGATGGCGGCATTGTAGCGTTTCGCGAGAGCAAAGAATTTTTTGTCGATGAAAGTGTCGCTGCGCACTTCCAGCGCGTGACGCAGCGGCAGTTTCTTGATTTTCTTCGGCAGGGCTTTCAGGAAACCTTCAAAGTCCTCGGCGTCGAATTTCTTGCCGGCCATGAATTGCCAATTGATGGGACCAAGCTTGTCGCCCAATTCATCCAGGCCTTGGGTGATGAAGCGTTCGATGGAGTCCGCAGCCGCGGCCAACTGGCGGCGGTTGGTGCAATAGCGTGAGGCCTTCACCGCAAACACAAAACCATCGGGCGTTTCATCGTGCCATTTTTTCCAGGTGTCGGGCTTGAAGGCGGAGTAATAGGTGCCGTTGATCTCGATGGAGGTCACGGCCCGCGAAGCGAACTCCAGTTCGCGCTTCTGGGTCAGGTCATCGGGATAGAACACGCCGCGCCAGGGCTCATAGGTCCAGCCACCCATGCCGCTATAGATTTTGCCCGCCATAGTTCACCGCAGATTGATGTTCAGCCCGCAGCCTAAGCCATCGCCGCCGCCATATCGAGCGGGCCGGGAGCACCCCCTCGCCTTTCGGTCCGCCGCACCTTACATGTGCGGGGTAACGTAAGGGGTTGTCGTGGGACGGCGCATCGCAATCATTCTCGGCCTGGCGGCGCTCCTTAATATGTACGCCGGCTACGCCATCATCGGGCGGGCGGCGTGGGCGCAAAACCATCCCTTGGCGGCCTGGCTGCTGGTAGCCGGCTTTTTTCTGCTTCAGTTGGCCGGTCCCTTCGGCCACCGGCTGTTCTTTGCCGGACATCGCCGCAGACCCGTTTCGGGCTTTTTGGTCAGCACCCTGGATTGGTCGTCGTACCTTGCTTTCGGCGCGATGTCCTGTCTGGTGGTTTTTGGGATCGTGGCGGATATCATCACCGTTGTCTGGGCTGTGATAGCGCCGCCCGCCTTCGACCACGCCGCTTTCGACCACACTGTCCTTCTGGCCCTGCTCGGCGCCACGGCGCTGACGGTGCTGGTGGGACTTGTGCAAGCCACGCAGCCCAGGGTGCGGCGGATCGACGTGCCGCTGCCTCACTTGCCGTCCGCGTTCGACGGTTTCAAGATCGCGCAAATTTCCGATCTGCATGTGGGCCCCACGATCGGAAAGCGCTATGCCTGCAGAGTCGTGGAGATTGCCAACGCGGAGACGCCCGATGTGGTGGCCCTGACGGGTGATTTTGTCGACGGTACGGTGGCCGATTTTGCCGCCGACGTGGCGCCGCTCGCCGACCTGCGCGCACCCGAGGGTGTGTTTTACGTCACCGGTAATCACGAATACTTTTGGGACGCCGGCCAATGGATCGCCGTGTTCCGGCAGTTGGGCGCGCGCGTGCTGATCAATGAACACGAATTGATCCGGCGCGGTCCCGACACCATCGCTGTTGCCGGCGTCACCGACATTTCCACGCGCCATATGTCCGGTGTGCACGCCTTCAGTCCCCAGCGCGCCTTGGCGGGGGTGCCGGAAGGCGTCACCAAGATTCTATTGGCCCACCAGCCCATCAGTTTCACCGCCGCTGCTGCTGCGGGCGCGGATTTGCAGCTTTCCGGCCACACCCACGCGGGACAGTACTTTCCGTTCACCTTGCTGATCGGCTTTTTCCAGCGTTACGCGCGCGGGCTTAACCGGCACGGCAACATGTGGATTTATGTCAATCGCGGCACCGGATACTGGGGACCGCCGCTGCGCACCGGCGCACCGCCCGAGATCACCCTGCTGACGCTGCGCCGCGCCTAGCGGCGGGACCACTTCTCGATCTTGGCCAGATCCAGTTCGTCGATGACCGCCAGCACCTTCTCCAGACGTTCATCTTCCACCGGCATGCGCGGGCGGCGCGGATAACCGCCGGCAAGGCCCAGACGATTCAGCGCCGACTTGGTCACGCGGCCCGCGCCGTAGTCCATAAGCGCGCCGAACAGCTTAATCAGCCGTCCGAAGGCATCCATCATGCCTGGCATATCGTTGGCGAGATAACGGTCGATCACAGAGACGCACAAGCGCGGCGCGATGTTGCCTTCCGACGACAGATAGCCGTGGCCGCCCAGGGCCAGCACCGTCAGGCCCTGCATAGGCCCGCCCACATGCACCGGCATACGCTGGGCCACGCAGGCGATGACATTGGCGAGATAGCCCAAGTCGGGGTGGGTGCAATTGACGCCGATGATGTTGGGATAGTTCTGCGTGATTTCCGCCATCAGCGGGATGGGGAGTTTATAGCCCACGGAAAAATGTGTTGAGAGCACCACCGGAACGTCGCAGTTGTCGAGCACGTCGGAGAGATAGCCGCGCAATTCTTCCGGCAGCGGCGCCGCGCCGTGACCCACATCGAGCGAATAAATCTGCGCGGCATCGACGCCGATGACCTTGGCCATTTTCAAGAACGCGACCATTTGCTTGGCGGTGCGCGGCTCGACGCCCATGGCGCGCACGGGAACCTTGCCCTTCAGCTCATCGACGCCGATCTCCAGCACCCGCGCCATCTCCTTGCGCGAGAGCGTGTAACCCTCGCCGCTGCCGCTGCCGCCGACGTAGACGCCGATGCCGGACGCGCGCAGGCGCTGAAGGTGCGCACGGAGGGCCCCTTCGTCCAAGCCGCCGCGCTTATTGAACGGCGTGATGCTGATGACGTAGGTGGAGGGTTTGAGCGAAGGCTTCTTCATGAGGCCACTTCAGGCTTGAGACGCCGCCGCACGATGAGCACGATGGCCGACGTCAGCAGGATGCCGCCCACCACCAGGAAGGCCTCGTGGTTGCCGACCGCCTCGCGTAACGGCGTGACCAGATAAGGATCGATGAACATGCCTATAAACATAGCGGAGTAGAGATAGCCCACGCACTCGGAGCGCAGATGCGCCGGCGCTTTCGCCAGCACAAGGTTCGTTAGATAAATTTGCAGATAGCCGCCCGCGAGGCCCGCGAGCCCCGTGCCGACGACAATCCAGAGCGTGCTGTTGGCGAAGCCGATGGTGAAATCGCTGAGCGCCATGGTGAGCAGCGTGACGATGATGATGCGATCAGCGCCGACCTTTCCCACAACCCGGCCATAGAACATGCTGCCGATGAAGTGCAGCACCGTGCTGGTGGCGAGAATGCGGCCCTGCAGGGCCGAACTCTTGAGGCCTTCTTCGGCCAGCAGGAAGGAGAGATTAAGATAGAGCGTATAGGCCAGGAGATAGAGCGCAACCGCCGCAAGATAAATCGGCCAGAGGGACCATGCGCTGCGCTTGCTGTCGGCCGGCGACGGATTGGCCGCCTCCGCTTTTGCTTTCTCGGAGATCGGGAACCGACCCCAAATGACCAGAGCCACCAGCGGCAGCGCGATGAGATAGAGCCCGAAGTTGGCGCGCCAGCCGGCGGCGTCGGCCAGCATGCCTGAGCCGTTGAGGGCGAAAAACCCGAAAGCCGCCAGAAACGCGTCGCGGTAGCCCAGGAACTTGGCCCGCGCCGGACCTTCGAAACAGTCGGCCACCAGGGCGGCAGTCGTGATCATGACGCCGGCCTTGCCGATGCCTTGCAGCAGGCGCGCCGTCAGCAAGGCGGGCGCGCTGTCGAGGTACATGCCCGCGGAGCCGAAGATGGCATAGATGATGAGCGACGCGATGAGGGTCGTGCGGACCGAGAATATGCGCGTGGACAGCCCGGCCAGTGGACCGCCGATGATGATGCCGATGGACGCGATGGTGACGATGTTCTGCGCCACGAGCGCGCCCGAGGCGCCGCCGCCGAAATGGTCGGCGATGGTGGAGAGTACAGGTGTCAACGCCGTGCCGATCAGCGAGGCGAGACCGCCCGCCGTGAGCAGCACAAACAGACCCATGCGCATGCGCAATGTTTTCGACGCGTCGGAGTAGGTGTCCGCCACGTATTCGCCGCGTTCCCCCGCCATGCGGCCCCCCTATGCGTTCGACACGTGAACGGCCGGCTTGCGGCCGCGCCACGGCATGGCCTCTTCCAATTGCGCCGCGAGACGTATGAGGCGCGCATCGCCGCCCAGGGGTGCGAAAACATGCAAGCCCATGGGGATGCCGCCCTTGGTTTCGCACACCGGCAGCGAAATCGCGGGCACGCCGGTGAGGTTGGCCATGGGCAGGTGCTGGTTGCAGCCCAGCAGCTTCTGCAAGAACGCATCGGGCGTCATGTTGCCCTGAAGCGTGTATTCGCCCAGACGCGGCACGGGTTCGGTCAGCGACGGCGTTACCAGCACATCGTACTTCTCGAAGAACTGACCCATTTTACGGGACAGAAGGTTGGTGGCGGAAATCGCGTCGGCATAGTCGTAAATGCTGAACTCGCCGATCTGCGCGATGATCTGCTGGATCAGCGGCTGCAGCTTCTTGGTATCGACCTTGCCGTTCATCATGCGTTTGACGTTGTGGATGCTGACCGCGCCGTCCATGTAGTAGACGCTGCGGTACATATCCCGGTACGCATCGAAGTCGATGTCGGGCTTGTCGATGGTGACAATGTGGCCCAGCTCTTCCAGCCTTTTACCGACGTTGTTCAACTGCTCCTTCACTTCGGGATGCAGGTCGCAGGTATGCCATTGCATGTTGGACAGCGCGACGCGCAGCTTGCCGGCGGGCGCGCCGACTTCCTTGGCGAAGGATCCTTCCGCCGGACGGTACATGACGGACTCGCCGGGCAGGCTGCCCTGCATGGCGTCCAGCAGCGCCGCCGTGTCGCGCACCGTGCGCGTGACGGCGAAGTGCGAGATTTTCAGGTGCGTGATATCGGACATGTCCGGCCCGAGGCTGATGCGCCCCCGCGAGGGTTTGAGACCCACCACGCCGTTGACCGCCGCAGGAAAGCGCGTCGAACCCGCGCCGTCGCTGGCATGGGCCATGGGCAGAACGCCCGCAGCCACCAATACCGCCGCCCCGGTGCTGGACCCGCCGGCGAGGATTTCCGGATTCCAGGGATTATGCGTCACACCCTGATGCGGTGATTCCACGGTGATGGTGTAGGCCAGCTCCGGCAGATGGGTGCGGCCCAGGATGTTGAGGCCGACCTCGCGGAAACGCTGCACGACATAACAATCGTGCGGCGCCAGCGGCAACTCCACCGCGCGCAGCATGGCCGAGCCGAGGTCGCTGACGGGACGGCCTTTCTCGGTGATGCCGATGGGCTTCAGCATAAATGGCACGCCGCGGAAGGGGCCTTCCGGCAGCGTCTTCTCGTCCAGCGCGTCGACGCGTTCGCGGTAGAAATCCGCGATGGCGTTGAGCTTGGGATTGACCTTGTCGATGGCGGCCAAGGCGGTCTTCGCCAATTCCTGTGGCGAGACCTGCTTTTTGCGGACCAGCTCGGCTAAACCCACCGCATCGGCGGCGCTATATTCTGCGAGATTCATTGGAGCCCTCCCCTTCTCCGTGAATGTTTAAGCCGCGAAGTTGAACAACCGCTCCGCATTGCCGTGCAGGATCATATCCGCTTCGGCCTTGGGAATCCCCGAGAACGACGCCTGGATGGTGCGCCAGGAGTAAGGCCAGTCCGCGCTGATGTGCGGATAGTCGCTGGACCACAGCACGCGCTCCGCGCCCACGTATTTGCGATGGTCGATGCCGAAGGTATCGGTCATGTAGCCGAAGTGGCAGTGATCCGCGACGTATTCCGAGGGCAAGCGCTTCAAGCCAAATTTCTGTGTCGGCTCCAGGCGGCGGTAGTTGTTGTCGATCTGCTCTTTCACGTAGGGCAGCCAGCCAAAATCGGTCTCGGCCCAGAACACACGCAGCTTCGGGAAGCGGTCGAACATGCCGCTGAAAGCCATTTCAATGATGCGGTTGGGCGCGTCGAAGAAGCGGCCGTAGCCCGGCAGCTTGGCCTTGGCGACAGCCGGCATGCTCTGCGTCAGCGCCACGTGAATGCTGAGCGTGAGGTTGCGCTCCTCCAGCAAAGCCCAGACCGGATCATCCTCCGGCGAAATCTGCAGTGTTCCGTTGGGATAACACGCCATGACCACGCCGCGCATGCCGGGGCGGCCGACCACACGATTGATTTCCTCCACCGCCGCCTTGGCGCCGCCGCGATTGGGAATCAGCGCGAGACCCGCGAAACGCTCCGGCGCGTAGGACACATATTCCGAAAGCCAGTCGTTGTAAGCGCGCACCATCGCCAGGTGGAAGGCCTCCTCGGGATGGGAGCACATGGCGATCTGCAATGCCGGCGTGGGATACAGCACTTCGGCATCGACGCCGTCGGCGTCCATTTCCTCGCAGCGGACTTTCGGATTGTAGCCGCCGGCCTTGATATCTTCGAAACGCACCCAGGAGGTCATCTTCTCCGGCGGCAGACCCGCGCAAGACGTCCAGCCGAAACGCATGGGCTCCTTCATGCCTTCGATGATCCAGGCGTCGCCTTCGTCGAAGCGCTTCATATGAGGGGCGCGGTCCTTGAAGGCCGCGGGCATGCGTTTAGTCCACAGATCGCCGGGCTCGTTGACGTGACTGTCGGCGGAAATCAGTTTGTAGGCGCGCTTGCCGTTCGTGGCCATGATTGAGTCCTCCCTCGTCTCGGTACTATGTCCGGACAAAACACTAGGGAGATTCGCGCATCATATCTATGATTATAATATTGAGTGTAACAGCACTCAGCTTTTCATAACGCCGTTCTCCTTTTCGGACTCCGCTTCCTTTTTGAGCGGCGTGAGCGCCTTCAGCGTGAGGAAGGTCACGAGCGAAAGCAGAATCGCAATATCGTATGCGCCAAGGCCCGCAGACACGCCGACCGCGCCCGTGGCCCATAAACTCGCCGCCGTGGCGGTGCCGTGCACGGACCCATTCATTTTCAAAATCGCGCCGCCGCCGATGAAGCCCATGCCGGCGATAATGCCTTCGATGATGCGGGCCAGGGCCACGGGCGATTCGTGCACCACGCTTTCGGCCGCCTGAATGAACCCGCAGCTGGCGATGGCCACCAGCGGAAAGGCGCGCAGACCGGCGCTGCGCTCCTCCTTCTCGCGATCCCAGCCGATGGGCAGGGCCAGGACATAGGCGAAGGCAAGGGCGGTGAAATGCGGCAGGAAATTCAGCGCCTGCCAGTCCCTGATGAATGCGTCGATCACCACTGCATCCTAAAAAAGAGGTCACATACTTGATAAGCGGGCTTGATAAGCGCGCCAAAACGCTCACATGGACAATGAGATTTCTGGGGAAAAGTTTCCGAAGGACACGCGATGATCAATGTCGATAAAATTCTGGGCCAGATTTTGAATGCCGGTCAAAACTTAAGCCAAGGGCAGACCCTCGCGGGCGGGCTGTTGGTGGGCGGCCTCGCGGGCGCCATGACCGGAAAGACCGGCAAGAAAATCGCCAGCACGGCGCTGCAGCTGGGCGGCGCGGCGGCGGTGGCCGGCCTCGCCTACACCGCTTATCAACGTTACCGCGCGGGCCAGGGCCTGCCGGGCGCGGCCTCACCCACCACGGTCGCGCAACGCAGCGACGAGGTGGTGGATATCACCCCGGTCCGCGACACCGCTTTCCTGCCGCCCCCCTCCGACACGGCCGCGACCGAAGCGCTGAGCCTGAAGCTGATCCGCGCCATGGTCGGCGCCGCGAAAGCCGACGGCCAGATTGATAACACCGAGACCGACAAGATCTTCGGCCAGATCGACGCCTTCGGCCTGAACCACGAAGAACGCGCTTTTTTATTGGCGGAGATCAATAAACCGCTCACCGCCGGCCAGATCGCAGGGTCCGCCCGGAACCCGGAAGAAGCAGCGGAGATTTACGCGGTATCGGTGATGGCGGTGAATCCGCACGGCCTCGCGGAACGGCTTTATCTCGGCGACCTTGCCCGGCTGTTGAAGCTGGAGCCGGCGCTGGCGAAGGATATTCATGACCGGATCATGGTCCCCGCGTAACGCGTTCAGCACGGCGCCGAGGGGCCGTGCGTGAAACCTTCCGGCGTCCCGCGCCCATCGCCGCGCGACATTGGCATACGCCCGTTCAGACGTCCGTTCGGGCGTCCGTTCGGGCGCGCGGGATGTTCGCCAGGTCCGCACGTAAGCGCGCGAAGACCTCGCGCCAGTCCCCCCGCCCTGTTCTGGCGATAGAGCCGGGCCGAGGCATACCAGGGGCTGTCGGCGCGCTCCAACTGCCAGCGCCAGTCCGGATTGAAGGGCAGCAGGAGCCAGACCGGCCGGCCCAGCGCACCGGCCAGATGCGCGACGCTGGTATCGACGCTGATCACCACGTCCAGGAGATCGCACACCGCCGCCGTATCGCTGAAGTCAGCCAGCTGAGAATCCAGCACGCGGATATCGGGCCGCGTCTGCGCAAGCATCCGGTCCGCGTCGGCGATATCCTTTTGCAGGCTGATGTATGCGAAGCCCTCCGGCAGCCCGGCCAGCAGGTCCGCCAAGGGGATGCTGCGGTTGTGATCGTTCTTGTGCGCCGCGCTGCCGCGCCAGACCAGGCCGATCCGCGGACGGCCCGCGGGGCCCAAAACGGATTTCCACGCCGTGCGTTTTTCCGGCGCGCTGCGCAGGTAGCCGCCGGCCGCCGGGATCGTGTCCGCATCGCTCTGGAAGAGCGACGGCAGGCTGCCCAGCGGACAATGAACGTCGAACGCAGGCAGCGCCGCGTCCCGGGTGAAAACCTGCGTAACGCCCTCGCAGCCGGCGAGCAGGTCAAGCAGCGGCTTTTGCACGCGCAGATAGACACGCGCGCCTTGCCGGGCCAGCACGGCGGCGTACCGCACGAACTGCAACGCGTCGCCATATCCCTGATCGGCATGCAGCAGAATGGTTTTGCCCGATAATGATTCGCCCTGCCATTGCGGTTGCGCAAACGCCGAGGGCGCGAGGTTCAGGCCCCGCGCCTTCCAGCGCCATTCATGGTGCGCCCAGCCGGTTTTGAAATCGCCGCGCTGCAGCGCGCACAAGCTCAAATTCCAATGGCCGTCGGCGTGATCGGGATCAACCGCAAGGGCCGCGGCAAAACTTTCCTCGGCCTGGGCGCGACGGCCCAGATCGAGCAACGCCAAGCCGCGATTGCTCCAGGCATCGGCCAACCGGGAATCCAGCGCGATAGCCCTATCGTAACTGTGCACCGCGTCTTCAATCCGCCCCAGGCGGTACAGCACCCCTGCCCGCGCATGCCAGGTTTGTGCGTCCTGGGGCGTAAGCGCGAGCGCCGCGTCATAGCTGGCCAGGGCGGCGGCGGGCCGGTGCAATTTTCCGTGGGCATGGCCTTGGTTGACATGAGCGCCCGCGATATCCGGTTTCAGCGCGAGGGCCGCGTCAAAGCAGGCCAGCGCCTCGCCCCACCGTCCCAGCGCCATCAGCGCCAGACCGCGATTGTTCTGTACGGTGGCGTTGCCGGGTTTGATGTCCAGGGCGCGCCCAAACGCCGCCGCCGCGGCTTCGTGTTCCGCGGCCCGAAAGGCGATCTGGCCCAAAAGATGCAGCGCATCGAACGAACGGGGTTTGACCGCCAGCACCGCGTGGCAGAGGTCGCGGGCCTGAGCCAACTGGTTTTGCTTATAAAGGCCGTGCGCCCGCTGCAACTGCGCCAGCAGGCCCGCATCGGTGGCCGCAGGAGGATGGGAAGCGTCGCTCATCGTCGGCGCAGCCTAACGGTGCACGGATTTAGGAATGGTGAGCGGACAAGAGCATAGGCACTTCTCGATGTGTGTTTCAGAACGGTCATATCGTTCTAAAAAAACGAATGATATTGGCTTCTGTTGGAGCCAAGTGCCCCCAAAGGCGAGTTCGGGGTAGCCTCCGAAACGGGCCTTCTCGTAAGCCATTGAGAAACGATGGATTTTTGGTGGGCGCACCAGGACTCGAACCTGGGACCCGCTGATTAAGAGTCAGCTGCTCTACCAACTGAGCTATGCGCCCCACCTGGGCCTTCGCGCAGGCCGTAAGGCCCGGGAAGGCCGCCCTTATAGGGCCTATCCCCCGGCCTGACAAGCGACATAGGCGGCTGAAATTCCAGGGTTTTCCACAGGCTGTGGGCTCAAGCCCGCCTAGAAATCGTTGAAGCCGCCGCGCACGCCCATGTGCACGTCGCGGTGGACGTGGATATTCATCAGAAGGCCGACGGACAGCATCAGGGTCAGGAGCGACGTACCGCCGTAGGAAATGAACGGCAGCGGCACACCCACCACCGGAACCAGGCCCATCACCATGGCGATGTTGATGAAGAAATAGAGGAAAAAGCCCGTGGTGATGCCCATGGCGACCAAGCGGCCGAATTGGTGGCGGCAGCGGAAGGCGATGGCATAGCCGTAGATCAGAAGAATGATATAGAGCGCGATCAGCAACAGGCCGCCGACCATGCCGAATTCCTCGGCCAGCATGGTGAAGATGAAGTCGGTCTGGCGTTCGGGCAGGAAGTTCAGGTGGCTCTGGGTACCGGCCATATAGCCTTTGCCGAAGAGGCCGCCGGAGCCCAGCGCGATCTTCGATTGCAGGATGTGATAACCGGCGCCGAGGGGATCGCGTTCCGGCTCTATGAAGGTGAGGACGCGGTTCTGCTGGTATTCGTGCAGCATGTTCCAGGCGACCGGTATAGCGGCAAGACCGGCCACGCCGACAGCGAGGAACTTCCACATACGGACCCCGGCCATAAAGAAAATAACCGCGGAGCCCATGACAATCAGCAAAGCCGTCCCCAGGTCAGGCTGGATCGTGACAAGGCCGGCCGGCACGAAGACCAGCGCGATGGGGAACAAAAGCACGGTCGGCTGGCCGATTTCGTCCATGTTCACGCCATGGAAATAACGCGCCAGCGCGACAACGATGGCCGGTTTCATGAGTTCGGACGGCTGAAGGTTCATAAAGCCAAGGTCGACCCAGCGCTGCGCGCCCCCGCCGACGAAGCCCTTCACTTCCACCACCACCAGCAGGATCAGAACCAGCGCGTAGAAGACATAAGCATAGCGCAGGACGAGCCGGATATCGGTGATGGCCAGGGCGGACAACATACCCAAGCCGACGATGAAGCGCACCAACTGCGGCCCCGCCCAGGGATCGAGATTGCCGTTGGCGGCGGAAATCAACATGGCGAAGCCGAAGGCGAAAATGCAGCACAGCCAAAAAATCAGCGACCAGCTCATCTGCCAGAGCTTTTCCATTGGCGTCATGTCGCCGCGGCGCAGACGCGCCGACATAAAACTGAAATCGCTCATGTCGGCTGCTCCGTCACCGCGGCAATCTGGTCGCCCTCGACGCGCGGCTTGCGCGAAGGATCAAGGCGCAAGACTTCTTCCATGATGTCACGGGCGATGGGCGCGGCAAACGCACCGCCGCCGCCCAGGGCATGGTCGACGACCACGGCGATGGCATACCGCGGCGCGTCCGACGGCGCGAAACAGACGAAGAAGGCGTTATCGCGCAGCTTCCAGGGAATCAGTTCCGGCTTATCCTTGTACATGGCGCGCTCGGCGTCCGACAGGCTGCGCACCTGGGCGGTGCCGGTTTTGCCGCTGAGAAGCCAAAGATTGCCGTTCGGATCCTTCGTGCGCAGCTTGCCGCCGGTACGGGCGGTGGTGGCGCCGTCGGGACCGTTGACCACATCGAACATGCCTTGCTTGAGGATGGAGATGTGCTCCATCGGGATATTGAGCGACTCATACGCGGCGCCAGCACCGTCCTCGGGCTGGATGGTCCCATTCTGCGCGGCCACCACGCCGGGGCGCACCAAGCGCGGCTTCACGGCGAGCGCGCCGTTGGCGACGCGCGAGACCATGGTCGCGAGTTGGATCGGCGTGATGGAGACGTAGCCCTGACCAATGCCGGTGTTCATGGTTTCGCCGGTGGTCCAGCGTTCGCCGCGCGCGGCCTTCTTCCAGGCTTCGGTCGGGATCAGGCCCACTTTCTCGCCCGGCAGGCCGATGCCGGAGATCTGCCCCAGGCCCAGCTGCTTGGCCATGGCGGCGATCTTGTCGGGGCCCAGGCGGCGCGCGACTTCATAGAAATAGATGTCGCAGGACGTGGAGATCGCCCGCACCATGTTCACATGGCCGTGGGTTTTGTGGCACTGGAACTGCGGAATTTTCGGATCACGCCCGTTGCAGAAACATGTCGCTTCCGGCGAGATGACGTTGTGCTCCAGCGCCGCCAGCGTCACCACCAGCTTGAAGGTGGAGCCCGGCGAGTAGGTGGCGGAGACGACTTTGTTGAGCAGCGGCTTATGGTCGTTGTTGACCAGCCCCTTCCACTCGTCGGTGGTCAGGCCGCGGCTGAAGGCATTTGAATCGAAGCTGGGGTTGGACACCATCGCCAGCAAATCGCCGGTGTGGACATCCATCACCACGACCGAGGCGCTGTCCTCACCCAGACGTTGCCCCGCAAAAGACTGAATGCGCTCATCGATGGTCAGCACGACATCGGCGCCGGCTTCACCTTCGTCACGTTCCAACTCGCGGATGGCGCGGCCGTAGGCGTTGACTTCCACCTGGCTGGTGCCGCCTTTGCCGCGCAATTGCAGATCGTAGACCTTCTCGACGCCGTCCTTGCCGATGCGAAAGCCGGGCAGTTGCAGCAAGGGATCGCCGGTCAGATCGGCTTCATCCACGGAGGACACGTAGCCCAAGAGGTGCGCGGCCAATTGGCCGTGGGGATAGTAGCGCGTCAGGCCCTCGTCGATCACGATCCCCGGCAGGTCCGGTGCGTTCACTTGGATACGCGCCATTTCGTCCCAGGACAGATTTTCCTTGATGGTGATGGGCACGAAGGAGCGTTTGCGCCCGACTTCCTTCTTGATGCGTTCGCGCTCGTGTTCGCCAAGGTCCATGAGTTGCGCCAGCGCGTCGAGCGTCGTGCTGACTTTCATGGCTTGCTCGGGGATCACCAGCACGCGGAACTGCTGCTTGTTGAGGGCCAACGGCTGGCCGAAGCGGTCGAGGATGCGTCCGCGCGGCGGGGGCAGAAGCTGAATGTTGATGCGGTTGTCTTCGGCCAGCGTCTTGTAGCGGTCGGACTGCACGACCTGCAGGTAATACATGCGCCCGATCAAGGTCGCGATCAGCGCCGCCTTGCCGCCCGCCAGAATCGCGGCGCGGCGGTTGAACATTTTGGTCCAGTCGCTGTCGCGGGTGATGCTCATGCTACTGGGCCAACAGCTTCATGTGGGCTTTGGCCAGAAACCAGCCGACAATGGGATAGATCGCGACGGTCATCAGATAGGACGCGGCCATTTCGGTCACGGGCGTGAAGCCGCTGGTTTCCACCAAGCCGACGCACAGCCAGCGCAGCAGGCTGGCGCCCGCCGCCACCAGCGCGAAAGCCAGCCACATGACGCCGAAGGGCTTGTTGTTGAAGAACTTCTGCTGGTGCAACACGATCCACTGACACAGCAGCAGGATCAGCGCGCCGGAGCCCAGCGGCGTACCGGCCAGCAGATCTTCCAAAACACCAATCGCGAATGTTGAGCCGTAGCCCAGCAGATCCGGCCGGTAGATCGACCAGAAATACACCGCCATCAGCGCGTACAGGGGCGTGATGTGCGACAGCCCCGGCACATAGGTCGGCGTCATGGCGAACAGCATGAGCACCAGCGTCACGCCGAAAGGCACCAGCCGCCGCGCCGCACCGTCCATCCGCTGCAGAATTGTCGCCTGCATGGCTGCCTATCTCACTTCCCAGCCGCCGCCTGGGGCGGCTGTTGCGCGAGGATGCCGGTCAAGCCGTAGTCGGCGATGCGCACATGCTGGATCTTATCGCGCACCACAAACGGCTCGACTTCCACGACGCCTTCGTCGACGCGCGCCACCTGCCCAATCGGCAAGCCCGGTGGGAAAGCTTCCGCATCACCCGACGTCACGACTTTGTCGCCGGGCGCGGCGGCGGACGTGTTGCCGAGAAACAGCAAGCGCGGACGCAAGCCGTTGTCGCCGGCGAGGATGGCGCGGTTGCCCGCTTCGCCCACCATCACCGGAATGCGGCTGTTGATGTCCGTGACCAGCAGCACGCGCGCGGAATACATGCCGGCCTGCAGGACGCGGCCCACGAGGCCTTCGCCCGCCATGACGATCTGGCCCTTCTTCACGCCTTGCGACTGGCCCGCCGTGATCAGGATCGACTGCGCGAAGGCGCCGCCCGTATCGGCCACCACGCGCGCCGTCACGAACGTCGCCGTCGGTTCCGGCACCAGCGCGGTGAGGCTGCGCAGGGATTTGTTTTCGGCTTCCAGGCGCTGCGCGGCGGACTGCCACTGCAGGAGCCGCGCATTGGCTTCGCGCAGTTCCGCGTTCTCTTCACGGATGGCGGCCAGTTCACGCAGGTTGTTGACGAAGTCGGCCACGGCGCCGGCCGGTTGCGACATCACGCGCAGCACCGGCGTGACGGCATCGGTGACGGCGTCGCGCGCGCGTTCCACAAGAACCGTGTCGGCTTTGCCGATCAGCATGAGGGCGAAGGTCAGGCCAATGAGCGACAGGAACGCAAACCGCTGCAGCAGCGTTTTGAGTGTTCCAAAACGGGAAATTTGCCCCGTTGGTGCGCGCACCTACGCCTCCCCTAGCTCTTATTCGGTCGCATTTTCATGCGGAAAACCGGAACCCACTTTTGCTAAAATGCTCTAGTACATCGTCGTCAGAACATTGCGCAGCGACTTCATTTCTTCCAGCGCTTTACCTGTGCCCATGGCGACGCAGCTCAGCGGATCGTCGGCGATGGAAACCGGCAGACCGGTCGCATGGCGCAGCACGAAGTCGAGGTTGTGCAGCATGGCGCCGCCGCCGGTGAGCACGATGCCCTTGTCGACGATGTCCGCCGCCAGTTCCGGCGCGGTGTGTTCCAGGGCCACCTTCACGGCGTCGATGATGGCGGTCACCGGCTCGGCCAGACTTTCGGCGATCTGGCGCTGACTGATGACGATTTCCTTGGGCACGCCGTTCATGAGGTCGCGGCCCTTGATCTCCATGGTCTGGCCGTCGCCGCTCTCGGGCGGACAGGCGCAGCCGATTTCCTTCTTGATGCGCTCGGCGGAGCTTTCGCCGACCAGCAGATTATGGTGGCGGCGGATGTAGTTGATGATGGCTTCGTCCATCATGTCGCCGCCGACGCGCACGGAGCGCGCATAGACGATGCCGCCCAGCGACAGCACGGCCACTTCCGTGGTGCCGCCGCCGATGTCGACCACCATGCTGCCAGTGGGCTCGGTGACGGGCAAGCCCGCGCCGATGGCCGCGGCCATGGGTTCTTCGATCAGATAGACCTTACGGGCGCCCGCCGCTTCGGCGGATTCCTGAATGGCGCGGCGCTCGACGGCGGTGGAGCCGGAGGGCACGCATACGATCACCAAGGGGCTCGCGAAGGAACGCCGGTTGTGAACCTTGCGGATGAAGTGCTTGATCATCTCCTCGGCGACTTCGAAGTCGGCGATGACACCGTCACGCAACGGACGGATGGCCTGAATGTTGCCCGGCGTGCGGCCCAGCATCTGCTTGGCCTCGTTGCCAACGGCCAGCACCTGCTTGCGGCCTTTGACTTCCGCCAATGCCACCACCGAGGGCTCATTCAGAACGATGCCGCGGCCCTTGACGTAGACCAGCGTGTTCGCGGTCCCCAAATCAATGGCCATGTCGGCCGACAACCATCCGGTCAACCTTGAAAACATGTAACTCTATCTACCCTCCGAGTTCGCTCAAAACACACACACGTCACACGACAAACACGCTACGGCCCGGATGCTTTTCAGAACATCCGGGCCGTGAATTCCCTTTTATGCAGACAGTGCCGCCGGCGCGGTCTTCTCGCGCTTCACCAGCAGCTTGTTAAGGGCATTGATGTACGCGCGCGCGGACGCCACCAGTGTATCCGCGTCGGCGCCTTGCCCCATGACTGTCTTGCCGTTCTCTTCCAGACGGACAGTTACCTCCGCCTGAGCATCCGTACCGCCCGTCACCGCGTGCACTTGATAAATTTGCAGGTGCTGCGTGCTGGTGGTGAGCTGCTTGATCGCATTGAAGGTCGCGTCCACCGGACCGTCGCCGGTGGCCTTGGCGCTTTTCACGACGCCGTCGATCTCCAGTTCCAGTTCCGCGGTCTGCTTGGCAACCTTAGTGCCGCAAATCACTTCGAGGGAGACGAACTTGATTCGTTCGTTCTCGCGCACCACGGCGTCGTCGACCAGGGCGATTATGTCCTCGTCGTAGACATCCTTCTTCTTGTCGGCCAGATCCTTGAAGCGCTTGAAAGCGTCGTTGATGGCGTTGTCGCCGAAGTTGTAGCCCATCTCTTCCAGCTTGGCGCGGAAGGCGTGGCGGCCCGAGTGCTTGCCCATGACCAGGTTGGATTTACGCAAACCCACAGACTCCGGCGTCATGATCTCGTAGGTATTCGCATCCTTCAGCATGCCGTCCTGATGGATACCGGCTTCGTGGGCAAACGCATTGGCGCCGACGATGGCCTTATTGGGCTGCACGGGGAAACCGGTGATGGTGGACACCAGGTGCGACGCGCGGGTGATCAACTCGGTCTTGATGCCCGTGATATAGGGCATGTGGTCCTTGCGCGTGCGCAAGGCCATGACCACTTCTTCCATGGCGCAGTTGCCGGCGCGTTCGCCGAGGCCGTTGATGGTGCATTCCACCTGACGGGCGCCGGCCTGCACGGCGGCCAGGGAGTTGGCGACCGCCAAGCCCAGGTCGTTGTGGCAATGCACGGAAACAATGGCTTTATCGATGTTGGGCACGCGGTTGAACAGCATCTTGATGAGCGCGTGGTACTCGTCCGGCACCGTGTAGCCCACGGTGTCGGGAATATTGACAGTCTTAGCGCCCGCGCTGATGGCGGCTTCGACGCAGCGGCACAGGAAATCGTGATCCGTGCGGGTGGCATCCTCGGCCGACCATTCGACGTCGTCGGTGTATTGACGCGCGCGGGTCACGCTGTCGATGACGGCCTGCAAAACCGTTTCCGGTTCCATCTGCAGTTTCACCCGCATATGAAGCGGGCTGGTGGCGATGAAGGTGTGGATGCGCTTGCGCTTGGCATGCCTGAGCGCTTCGCCGGCGCGCTCGATGTCGGCGCGGCCCGAACGGGCCAGACTGCAGACGATGGACTCAGTGACGACCTTGGACACCGCTTCGACGGCGTCGAAGTCGCCTTGGCTGGCGATGGCGAAACCGGCTTCGATGATATCGACGCCCATTTCTTCCAGGGTTTTAGCGATGCGGATTTTTTCGTCGCGATTCATCGACGCGCCCGGCGATTGTTCGCCGTCACGCATGGTGGTGTCGAAAATCAATACGCGATTGTTGGTGCTCATGGTTCTGCTCTCACGACTGGGGTCAAAAAGATCGGTTCGTGAGCGACTAAAATTTATATCCATCCCCTGCAGCGCCTGTCGCTCGACAGGCCGGCGCTTCAGGGGCGGATAAGTCGCAGACCCCGGTCCGCAAGACGCAGAGCAACGCCGGCAATGAGCTGCGCCCGCAGCACGGCAACCGGCGAAACGGCATAAGCCGTTCCGGTTGACTCGCTGATCGTGGCGGGTGCGTAGCTCACTCGCGTTTATCCTCTGTGTCGCGCCGCGTTTTTTGCCCAGAAATCAAAGGCTTATCTAGCTTTCTCAAACAACTTTCGTAAGTAGTTTGCACGCTAAATTGCCGCAGCGGCGTTAATTTGTCATGAAGGCGGTCCTAAGGGAAGGGACTGCCTCAAAAAAATGCAAAAGCCTCATAAAGAGTAGGGCCGGCCCAAACCCGGGCCGGCCCTAGGGTTTTCGGCCGCTCTAAGGGTTAATTCTTGGACTTATCCACAAGCTGGTTGCCCTTCAGCCAGGGCATCATGGCGCGCAGGCGGGCGCCGACTTCCTCGATCGGATGGGCGGCGTGGTTGCGGCGAATCGCCTTGAAGCTCGGCTGACCGGCTTTGCATTCCTGCATCCAGTTGCTGACGAAACGGCCCGACTGAATGTCTTCCAGGATTTTCTTCATCTCTTTCTTGGTCTCGGCGTTGATCACGCGCGGACCGGAAACATAATCGCCGTACTCGGCGGTGTTGGAGATGGAGTAACGCATGGTAGCGAGACCGCCTTCGTACATCAGATCGACGATCAGCTTCAGTTCGTGCAGACATTCGAAGTACGCCATTTCCGGCGCGTAGCCCGCTTCCACCAGCGTTTCGAAACCGGCCTGCACCAGCGCCGAAGCGCCGCCGCAGAGCACGGCCTGCTCACCGAACAGATCGGTTTCGCATTCTTCCTTGAAATTGGTTTCGATGATGCCCGCACGACCGCCGCCGATGGCCGAGGCGTACGATAATGCCAGTTCCATGGCGTTGCCCGACGCATTCTGCGCGATGGCGACCAGCGAAGGAACGCCCGCGCCGCGCAGGTATTCGGAACGCACGGTGTGGCCGGGGCCCTTCGGCGCGATCATGAACACGTCGAGATCGGCGCGCGGCTCGATCAGCTTGAAGTGCACGTTGAGGCCGTGGGCGAAGACCAGCGCGCCGCCCTGCTTCAGGTTCGGGGCAATGTCTCTGTAGTAGATTTCGGCCTGCAGCTCGTCCGGCGTCAGGATCATCATCAGGTCAGCCCACTTGGCGGCGTCCGCCGGGGTCATGACCTTCAGCTTTTCGTTTTCCGCCTTCTTGCGCGTGGCCGAGCCTTCCTTCAGCGCCACGACAACGTCTTTCACGCCGGAATCGCGCAGATTGAGCGTATGCGCATGGCCCTGGCTGCCGTAGCCGACGATGGCAATCTTCTTGCCCTTGATCAAATTCACATCGGCATCGCGATCGTAATAGACACGCATTGGGTCGTCCCTTTCGTTTTTCGTTTACTCGGTTGTCATCCCGGACAAGTCACGCGAGAGCGTGACGCGATCCGGGATCCATTCATCATCCGCACCCGCGGCATTTGGTTGCACCATGGATCCCCGCTTTCGCGGGGATGACAGGTGATATTGTTGCTCTATTCCTGAATCCCAGCCGCGCCGCGCGCTATGGCGGCCACGCCGGTCCGCGAAACTTCCACGAGGCCCAGCGGCTTCATGAGATCGATGAAGGCGTCGACTTTTTCAGTATTACCGACAACTTCGAACACGAACGACTGCGTGCTGGAGTCGACGACGTTGGCGCGGAAGATGTCGCCGATCCGCAAGGCTTCCACGCGCTTGTCGCCGACACCGGCAACCTTCACCAGCGCCAGCTCGCGCGCGACGGACGGGCCGTCGTCGGTGAGATCGCGCACCACATGTACCGGCACCAAACGGCCGAGCTGCGCCTTGATCTGGTCGATGGTCTGGTGCGTACCAATCGTAGCCATATTGATGCGCGACAATTGACGCTCACGGTCGACTTCCGACACGGTCAGGCTTTCGATGTTGTAGCCCCGGCCCGCGATCATGCCGATGACGCGCGCCAGCACGCCGGCTTCGTTGTCCACCAGCAGCGAGACGATGTGGCGGTAGGTGTCCTTGTCCTTCAGGCGCGCCGTCGGGATCATGCCTTCATAGATATTGCTCGACGCTTCGCTGGCGTCGGCCTTGGCGATGCGCGCGATCTTCAGGCTGGGTTTTGCCTTCGGCTTCGGAGCCGGCTTTGTTTTCTTCTTGGCCATATGTCTGTCCCCCGCGCCGGTTTACACCAGCGCCAGTCCCGCGCCGGTGATGGCCTTCTCGGCCTTGTCCGCGGCGCCTAAAATCATCTCGTTGTGAGCCTTGCCCGACGGGATCATGGGGAAACAGTTTTCCTTCTGATCCACGGCGACGTCGACCACCACCGGACGATCGATGGCGATCATTTCCTTGATGGTGTCGTCGATCTTGTTGGGGTCGGTCACGCGCAGGCCCGCGCAGCCGAACGCCTCGGCGAGCTTCACGAAATCCGGCAGCGCTTCGCTGTAGCTCTGGGAATAACGGCCGCCGTGCAGCAGTTCCTGCCACTGGCGCACCATGCCCATGTACTGGTTGTTGATGATGAAAACCTTCACCGGCAGTCGGAACTGCACGGCGGTGGAAAGCTCCTGGATGTTCATCAAGATCGACGCTTCACCGGCGATGTCGACCACCAGCGCGTCGGGATGCGCGATCTGCACGCCGACGGCGGCGGGCAGGCCATAGCCCATGGTACCGAGGCCGCCGGAGGTCATCCAGCGGTTCGGGTGTTCGAAGCGGTAGTACTGCGCCGCCCACATCTGGTGCTGGCCCACTTCCGTGGTGATGTAGGTTTCGCGCTTCTTGGTGAGCTCATACAGACGCTGAATGGCGTACTGCGGCTTGATGATCTTGCCCTTCTGCTCATAGCTCAGACAATCACGGCCCTGCCATTCGGCGATCTGACGCCACCAGGCCTTCAGCGCTTTCTGGTCGGCCTGATACCGCTTGGCCTTCCAGACCTTCAGCATTTCTTCCAGCACTTCGGCGGCGTCGCCGACGATGCCGATATCGACGATGACGTTCTTGTTGATGGAAGACGCATCGATGTCGGCATGGATCTTCTTGGAGTCCGGCGCGAAGAACTTGAGGTTGCCGGTGACGCGGTCATCGAAGCGCGCGCCGATGTTGATCATCACGTCGCAGCCGTGCATGGCGAGGTTGGCTTCATAAGTGCCGTGCATGCCCAGCATGCCCAGCCACTGCTCGCCCGCCGCCGGATACGCGCCTAGGCCCATCAGCGTCGAGGTGATCGGAAAGCCCGTCAGTTCCACGAGTTCACGCAACAGCGCCGCGGCCTTGGGGCCCGCATTGATGACGCCGCCGCCGGTGTAGAACACCGGGCGCTTGGCGCCGGCCATCAGCGCAACCGCGTGCGCGACCGCCGCAGCATCGGGCTTGGTCTTCGGGCGATAGGTCTTGTGCTGCTGGCGCTGAATGCCGCGCGGCGCCGTGGTGTAGGTGCCCATGGCCATGGCCACGTCCTTCGGCAGATCGACCACCACGGGACCGGGACGGCCCGAGCGCGCCACATAGAAGGCTTCGTGAATCGTCTTGGCCAGTTGGTTCACGTCCTTCACCAGGTAATTGTGCTTGGTGCAGGGGCGCGTGATGCCGACCGTGTCGGCTTCCTGGAAGGCGTCATTGCCGATCAGGTGCGTGGGCACCTGACCCGTGAGACAGACCACCGGGATGGAATCCATCAGCGCATCGGTCAGACCCGTGACGGCGTTGGTCGCGCCGGGGCCGGACGTGACCAGCACGCAGCCGACCTTGCCGGTGGACCGCGCATAGCCTTCCGCCGCATGGACCGCGCCTTGCTCGTGGCGCACCAGCACATGGCGAATTTTGTTCTGCTTGAACAGCTCGTCGTAGATCGGCAGCACGGCGCCGCCCGGATAGCCGAAGACGACTTCGACGCCCTGCTCTTCGAGCGCCTTCAGAATGAGGCGCGCGCCGACAAAGAGTTCGTCGCTCGGTTGTCCCTCGGACTTTTGGGCGGGACTTTCTTTTATCGCTGCTTCGGCCATGGCCGTGATCCTATACGCTCAATCAAAGACCCGCCCAACAGGCCAAAAGTGGCCGTTTAGGCGGGTGTGGAGCGGGAACCTAGTGACGGGGCTGGGTCAGGTCAACAGAAAATGACGAATATCTGAAAAGATTTCGGGTAATAAACTTTCCGAATATTTCTTACAAATGGTTAAATCCGCATGAAACTGATTGCGGAACCACGTCATTTGCCGTTTGGCGTACTGCCGGGTGGCGGTTTGGGCCAGGGTAACGGCTTCCTCTAAAGGGTACTCCCCACGGAGCGCCGACGCCAGGTCCGCGACCCCCAGGGCCTTGCCGATTCCCTGGGTCAGGTCGATCCCCCTGTCCATGAGCCCCTGGACCTCGGCCAAGCCACCGTCACGGACCATGTTTTTGAAGCGCGCATCGCACGCGGCGTAGATGAATTCGCGCGGCGGCAGCACGGCCACCTGAAAATATCTCGCCGTCAGCGGCGGCGTGCTTTCGGCCAGTTGCCAGGTGCTGAGCGGCGTGCCGGTGGCTTCGACCACTTCCCAGGCGCGTAAGATGCGCTGGCTGTCGCCGGGATTGAGCCGCGCGGCGGCGACCGGATCACGTTCCGCGAGACGCCCATGAAACGCATCGGGCCCTATTTCATCGCGCAGGATTTTGGCCGATGCGCGAATTTCGGCGGGCACGGCCGGCATCTCGGCGAGGCCCTGCGTCAGCGCGCGGAAATAAAGTCCCGTGCCGCCCACCAGGATCGGCACCTTACCTTGCGCGGTGGCGTTCTGGATTTCGGCGGCGGCTTTTTCCGCCCACTCGGCGGCGGAGCCCATGCCGGCGGGACCGAGATCGCCGAACAGGCGATGGGGCACGCGCGCTTCTTCCTCCGCCGTGGGGCGTGAGGTCAGGATGCGCAGGTCGCGATACCGCTGCTGGCTGTCGGCGTTGATGATAACGCCGTTGAATTCTTCCGCGACCGCGAGACCCAGCGCCGACTTGCCGGCGGCGGTAGGCCCGGCGATGAGGACGGCTTTAGGTTCAGTCAATGACGTGACTGACAAGGCCATCGGCCAGCTTGGGTTCGAACCAGGTGGACTTGGGCGGCATCACCTGATCGGCGTCGGCGACGGCCATCAACTGTTCCAGCGTCGTCGGATGCAGCGCGAATGCGACGCGCATTTCGCCCGATGTCACGCGCTTTTCCAGCTCGCCGAGACCACGGATACCGCCCACAAAATCGATGCGCTTGTCGCGGCGCGGATCGGAAATGCCCAGCACCGGCGCGATCAAATTGTCCTGCAGCAGGCTCACATCCAACTGCGCCACCGGATCATCCTTCGGGATATATTTGGCTTGGATATCGAGCTGATACCACTTGCCGTCGAGATACATGCCGAAGCGCGTGGCCTTGTCGGGCTTCACTGGGGCGTTGGCGGGCGTGATGTCGAAACGCTGCGCGATCTGCGCCATGAAGACTTCCGGCGTCAGGCCGTTGAGGTCGCGGATGACACGGTTGTAGTCGAAGATGCGCATCTGGTCGTGCGGGAAAGCCACGGCGAGAAAGTATTCGTGGCTGTCCGTGTCATGGGCTTTACCGCGACGCAGGGCGATTTCTTCGCGCCGCTTCGCGGCGACACGCGAGGCCGCCGCCGAACGGTGATGGCCGTCGGCGATATAAAGCGCATCCATGGCATCGACGATCTTGGTCATGCGGTCGATGGAACCGGCGTCGTCGACTTTCCAGAGGGTGTGCACGACGCCTGTATCGGCGGTGACGTCGTAAAGCGGCGCGCCCTTGGCGACGCCGTCGATAATCGCCTGCAATTCCGTGTTGGCCTTGTACGCCAGCAACACCGGACCGGTCTGCGCATTGAGCGCTTCGATCTGGC
>JAIEMI010000314.1 GCA_019752235.1 Rhodospirillaceae bacterium | reverse complement strand
ACACTGGCGGCATCACTGCCTTGACGCACCACACTCGCATCCGCACGCTCGCCCAAAACCAAGCCGAGCGCGTCGATTAAAATCGATTTTCCCGCGCCCGTTTCCCCGCTAATAATCGTCAAGCCCTGATGTAAATGCAGGCTGAGCTTTTGCACAATCGCAAAGTTTTCAATCTGAATTGAGTGCAACACTTAAACTGCTTTTCCCCAATCAAGTAGGGGCTTCGCGCAAAATCAGTATCCTGAAGACCCCAGCGCCTGATTCTTGCGGTCCTGGTCCGGGCGGTCGAAGCAGTTGGCGACACCGATGGTGGCATAACAATACCGGCTCACGTCCTCGGCGTTTTGTCCCGGCGGGCGCGTGACGCAGGCCTTATTGGACAGCCAGCCTTCGTGTTGGCTGCACTTGTAACCGATGGCCTGGGCATAGACGTTGTCCTGGTCTCCGGCGCAGCCCGACAAACCGGTCCCAGCGGCCAAAACGGCCAATCCGGCGAGAAGTGAAAGCTTCATGGGGGCTCCTTTTCGGTCCCGGCCCGTCTCTGTCCCGAATCATCGATTCCGGCGGATTGCGGCCCATAATTCCAGTCTCCGCGCGAGCAGTTAATAAACCTTAAATCGCCCGGCTTTAGGCCCCCCTTGGAATTGCCTTGAGGGCCCCGAGTCATTATGTTCGGGCACGTTTTTAGCCCCGCATTATGCCCGTTGCGGCTGGCCTGGGATCCTGGAGCCTAAAATCCGGCCCCCGGCCCATCCCCCGGCCCCTTTCGCGTAAGAGGACATGACTTGAATAACGTTAAAGACGCCGTACCGGCGCCGGCTGATGCCGCGAAAGGTAAAAACAAAAAGAAGCCCGACGATACCGATCACGAGCTTGAGGGCTTGATGTCGGAGATCGAAACCGATCTCCGCGAAGAAGAATTCAAGAAAATCTGGAAGAGCTACGGCGCCCTCATCATCACCTTTGTCGTCGCCATGATCGTCGGCGTGGCCGGGTTCCAGTTTTACCGTCAGGTCGAAGCCAAACGTCAGGACGAGTCCGCGTCCCGCTACGAAGCCGCCGTCAAAGCCGACGAAGACGGCAAGACCGACGAGGCCCTTGCGCAACTCAACGCGCTGGCGAAAGACGGCGCCAAAGGCTACGCCACGCTGGCGCGCCTCACCGAAGCCGCCCTGCAGGTGCGCAAGAACGACATCGACGCCGCGCTCGCCAATTACAAGGTCATTATGGACGACACGGGCGTCGATCCGGTGTTCCGCGATCTGGCGACGCTGCTGACGGTGCTGCACAGCATCGACCGCGCCGACGCCAAAACCCTTGAAGCGCAGCTGACGCCGCTCACCAATCCCAACAACGCCTTCAATCTTTCGGCGCTGGAACTCTCCGCGCTGCTGGCCGCCAAGCAGGGCGACACCGCGCGCGCCATCAAAACCCTGGCCCAGATCACCGCCGATCCGGGCGCCCCGGCGTCCATGCGCGAACGCGCCGACGATCTCACCAAGCTCTATGAATCCGGCGTCGTGCCGCCGCCGCCGCCCGCTCCCGCAATGCCCGCGCCCATGCCTGCGCCGACCGTTACGATAACGCCCGCGGCGCCGGCTGCTCCGGCTGCGCCTCCCGCAGCACCCGCTGCGCCGAAACCCTGATCTCTCATAAAGGTGCCGCGTTTCATGACCTCACTTCGGCGCATCGTTCTATTCCCCGTTCTGCTCGCGTTGGTCGCGGGTCTGTCGGGCTGCGACACCATCACCGACGTCTTCAGCACCTCCGAGAAGAAAGAGAAGCTGCCCGGCACGCGCATTTCGGTGCTGGCGCTGGAGCGCGAGCTGCGCCCCAACATTGAGTCCGTCGATACGCGCATTATCCTGCCGCGGCCCGAGGACACCAGCACCTGGCCCGGCGCCGGCGGCCTGTCGCATCACGCCATGCACCATGTGATGATCGGCGAAGCGCCGCGGCAAGCCTGGTCGTCCAGCGCGGGCGAAGGATCAAGCTTGCGCAACCGCGTCTTCGCCGAACCCGTCGTGGCCGACGGGCGCATCTACACCATGGATGCCGATGGCGAAGTCAGCGCTTTCGATACGAAGAACGGCAAGCGCCTGTGGCGCGTTGAAACCGCGCCGGAAGTCGATGAAGACAACGCCTTCCTCGGCGGGGCGCTGTGCATCGAGGATAAACGCCTGTTCGCCACGTCCGGGGCCGCGCAGGTGCTGGCGCTGGACGCCGTCACCGGCAAGGAAATCTGGCGCGTGCCGGTCGAAACGCCCGTCCGCGCCGCGCCCACCGTCAACGCGGGCCGCGTCTTCGTCGTCACCGTCGATAACCAGGTCGTCGCGCTCTCCGCCGAAACCGGCCGCAAGTTGTGGGCTTTCGCCGGCTCGCCCGCGCCCACCATCCTGCTGGGCGGCACCGCGCCCGCCGTCGACGGCGGCGTGGTCGTGGCCGCGCTCTCCAGCGGCGAACTCGTGGCGCTGCGCAGCGATAACGGTACTGTGTTGTGGAACGAAACCGTCGTCGCCGTCCGCCGCACCGAGGCCGCCGCCAGCCTGCCGGACATCGCCGCGCGCGCCGTCATCGACAAAGGCCGCGTCTACGCCGTGGGCCAGTCGGGCATTCTCGTGGCCATCGATCTGCGCACCGGCCGGCGTCTGTGGGATGTGCCCGTGGCGGGCATCTTCGAGCCCTGGATCGCCGGCGATTTCCTGTTCGCCATCACCATCGACAGCGAAGCCGTGGGCATCGATGCGCGCTCGGGCCGGATTCTCTGGGTCACGCAGCTGCCGCGCTATAAGGACGAGGAAGAAAAAGAAGGCCGCATCGTCTGGGCGGGCCCGGCGCTGGCCAGCGACCGCCTGATTCTCGTCGGCTCCAACGGCGAGGCCTTGTCGCTGTCGCCCTACTCGGGCGCCGTGCTCGGCAAAATCGAACTGCGCGCGGGCGCGACCCTCTCGCCGGTCTTCGCCAACAGCACGATGTACCTGCTCGACGACGACGGCGACCTGACGGCTTACCGCTAACACACAGGCCGTCATCCCGGACAAGCCGCGCCGTCAGGCGCGGAGCGATCCGGGATCCATCGTTCATAAAGTCGCCGGCCTTCGTGTTTTGCACGATGGATCCCGGCTCTCGTTTTCACTCGGCCGGGATGACAAGCCAGAAACATGGCAAAAAAACAAATCCGCAGAACCGGTCCCCGCGCCAAGGGCGGCTATAAGGGTTCCAAATATCCGCAGAACAAGCCGCAGATGCCCGCGGGCCTGGCGAAAAAGCTGGCCGCGGGCAAAGCGGCCCGGAAGGCCGACGAAAAGCTTAAAGCCGCCGAAGCCAAGAAGAACGCCCCGGCGAAGAAGCGCGGCAAATACGACAGCGAACTCGATCACGGCGGCGGCATCGCCCGGCGCAAGGATTTGCCGCCGCCCATGTTCACGGCGGCCATCGTCGGCCGCCCCAACGTCGGCAAGTCGACGCTGTTCAACCGCCTGGTGGGCCGCCGCGAAGCCATCGTGCATGACCGTCCGGGCGTGACGCGCGACCGGCGCCTGAGCCAGGCGTCCCTGGCCGACCTGCACTTCAATGTCATCGACACCGCCGGCTACGAAGACGGCAACATCCAGACCATGCAAGGCCGCATGCGTCTCCAGACCGAAAAGGCCATCGCCGACGCCGACGTGGCGCTGCTGCTGGTGGATGCCCGCGCCGGCATCACGCCGCTGGACGAACACTTCGCCGATCTCCTGCGCCGCTCCACCACGCCCATCATCCTGGTGGCCAACAAGTGCGAAGGCAAAGGCCAGGAAAGCGCCATGCTCGATGCCTTCCGCCTGGGCCTTGGTGATCCGCTGGCCATCTCCGCCGAACACGGCCAGGGCCTCGACGGCCTCTATCACGCCCTGGTGCCCTTCGCGCCGGCCGGCCTTCTCGAAGCCGTGGAGCGCGCCGTCAGCGAGCGCGGCATGTCGCAGCGTAAAACCGCGCGCGTGGCGGCGACGGTGCGCGAAACCGCGCGCGAGGTTGCTGCCGCGGCCGCGGCGGAATTTGACGACCTGCCGGACGACTTCGACATCGCGCCCGAATCCGCCGAAGCCTCCGTGGCCGACCTGCCCAACCGCCATTTGCAGCTGGCCATCATCGGCCGTCCCAACACCGGCAAGTCCACGCTCATCAATCGCCTGCTGGGCGAAGACCGCATGCTCGTGGGCCCCGAGCCGGGCGTGACGCGCGATTCCATTCCGGTGGATTGGGAATACAAGGACAACGAAGGACGGATGCGCAAGATCCGCCTGGTCGACACCGCCGGCGTGCGCAAACGCGCCAAGGTCACCGACGCCGTGGAAATCCTCTCGGTGGGTGAAACGTTTGAGACCATCAAGATGGCCGAGGTCGTGGTGCTGGTGGTCGACGCCCACGCCGTGCTCGACAATCAGGAACTTACGCTGGCCCGGCATGTGATTGATGAGGGCCGCGCCCTGGTCATCGCCGTCAACAAGTGGGACTCCATCAAGGAAAAACGCCGCGCCCTGGAAACGCTGGATGAACGCCTGCGCGATTCCATGTCGCAGGTGAAAAACATCCCCACCGTCACCATCTCCGGCCTCACGGGCCAGCGCGTGAACACGCTCATGGACGCGGTGTTCAAGGTGTACAAAACCTGGAACACGCATCTGCCCACCGGCGCGCTGAACCGCTGGCTCGCCGCCGCCGTGCAGGCCCACCCGCCGCCGCTGTCCACACACAAACAGCGCATCAAACTGCGCTACATCACGCAAGTGAAGACGCGCCCGCCGACCTTCGTGATCTTCTCAACCCGCGCCGGCGATTTGCCGGAAGCCTACATGCGGTATCTGGCTAACGGTATCCGCGACACGTTTGGGCTAGATGGCGTGCCGATCCGGATTCATTTGCGCAAGCCGAAGAATCCGTATGGGGAATAGACCGACGCTACGCGCCTACTGGCAAAGCCAGGTGATTTTTAGGAACGCGGAACACGCCTTTGATGCAGTCAGGATTACACACGGCGATTTGGATGTGAGTTTTTTCGTCAAATCCAGCGGTGGGATAAATAGGTCGTCCTTCCGTAAAAATACCGCGCACCGTGTCGAAACGCGGCAGTTTTGAAGTCTCGACGATAGAATGAACACGGCGAATTACAGCGCAGTCCAAATGTCGCTTCAGAAGACTCGGGCCATTTTCGGGTAAACGGCTGCTACTGGCGCTCACGCTCTGCAAAAGCGAATTGTGCCCCTGCCGCACCGTTTCTATTCCGCCGTGCGTCGTTAAATCCAAGCAGTATCCGAGGTCGATTACAGCGCCGACAACGAAAGGCTTTTTTATTTTAGACGCGGGACGCTTGCTTGCTTCTTTAGCAAATTTCAAACCGCGCACGGGGTTGGCTTCCCAAAAATAGATTCCGGGTCCGAGCCAGTCGTATTCATTCGTACTTTGCTTAAAAGGGCGACCGTTTAATAACTTGAGGCCGACGGCTTCATCGCAGCCGTGATAGCCGAGCACAAAACCGAAGGATAGCCGGTGCAATTATTTTTTGTAATGTTTGGAGAGGTTCCCAGCTTTTGTCAAAATACCCTCTCTCACAAGAGTAGTGCGTGCTGAGGCCGGAGAATTGTTGGCTTGAGCATTAAACGCGCTTGCTGCGATTTTAAATGCAGACGCGTATGCTTGCGATGACGGATGCAAGCCCGCCACCGGAGCTTTTTTAATCTGAATGGTTCTACTCGCCATAAGCACAATATATCCGGAATACAGATTAATTTCCAGGCCGGAGAATTGTCGTTTTTTATAGGCCCCAGAGAATATTCGTCTGTAACGCTTTAAACACAACCGGCGCCGCCCATCTCTGAGCGGCGCCGGGTTCCTCCCATCCTCCCGAGCTGGAGGTTAGGCGTATCTCTAACTACTGAATCACAACCAGCATGTCCTCGCCGCCGCGTTTGAGGAACAGCGCGGTTTGGCGGTTGGAGTCCTTCAACTCTTTGCTCAGCTGATCGACGCTTTTCACCGGCTTGCGGTTCACGCCCACCACGATGTCCTTGGGGCGCAGGCCCGCCTGCCAGGCGGGGCTGCCTTGTTCGACCTCGGTCACGGTGACGCCGTCGCTGTTTTCGGAGAACGTCGCGCCCTTTATGGCGGGCTTGCTTTCCTCCAGCGCGATCTTCTGCGCTTCGGCGGCTTTACCGATCGTGACCTTCACGGTCTTGGTGTCGCTGCCGCGTATGACCGTCAGTTCCAGCGCCGTGCCCACGGGCGTCATGCCCACGCGCACGCGCAAGTCCGAAGCGCCTTGCACCGGTACGCCGTTGATGGCGGTGATGACGTCCCCGGCCTTGATGCCCGCGGCATCGGCAGGCGTGCCTTTCTCGACACCGCCGACCAGCGCGCCGCTGGATTGGTCGATGCCGAGGTTCTTGGCCAGCTCCGGCGACATGTTTTGGATCTGCACGCCGATGCGGCCACGGCTCACGCTGCCGGTGGAGGCCAACTGCGCCATGACCGATTTCGCCATGCTCGTGGGCACGGCGAAGCCGATGCCGACGTTGCCGCCGGACGGGCCGATGATGGCGGTGTTGATGCCGATCAGCTCGCCCTTGAGGTTCACCAGCGCGCCGCCCGAGTTGCCGGGGTTGATGGACGCGTCGGTCTGAATGAAGTCCTCGTAGCCTTCGATGTTGAGGCCCGAGCGGCCCAGGGCCGAGACGATGCCCGAGGTCACGGTCTGGCTGAGACCAAACGGGTTGCCGACGGCGATGACGTAGTCGCCGACCTTCAACGCGCTGGAATCGCCGATGGGCAAATCCGACAGGTTGTCGGCTTCGATCTGCAGCAGCGCGATGTCGGTGCCTTCGTCGCTGCCGATGAGCTTGGCGGTGATTTCGCGTTTGTCCTTCAGGGTGACGGTGATCTCGGCGGCGCCGTCGACGACGTGGTGGTTGGTGACCACGTAGCCTTTCTTGGCGTCGATGATCACGCCCGAACCGCTGGACATACGCTGGCGCGGCTGCGGCTTGAACGGGCTGCCGGGCTGCTGGAAGAAGCGGCGCAGCTCGGGGTTCTGGAACAGCGGGTTGTTTTCATCGAGCTCGGCGGCCTCGGTTTTGCCCTTGACCGAAATGTTGACCACGGCGGGCGTGACCTTCTCGATGACGGGCGCCAGGGTGGGCACGCCGTCGCGCACGGGGATCGCCGCTTCCGCGGTGCCGGAGGTGAACAGGGCCTTGGAAAGGTCGCCGGCGGTCAGCGCCGTGGGCGAGGTGTCGGTTCTAAATTCGTTGATCACAAAGGGGGAGGCCAGCGCCAGCGCCGCAACGGCGGCGGCGGCCGGCAAGAAGCGGGAGGAGCGTTTGGTCATGGAGACAGCAGCCTTTCGTATCTGTTCTGTTTGTGGTGTTCGGTTAATTTCGGCGGTGAACTCTGTTGCGCAATTTTGGCGCAGCCCTGAAATCCTGCAAGCAGCCCTGACAGCGTTGTAATCCGGGTGCTCAGCCTCATAACGGCTGAATCCGGCCAAAAGTCTCATCCGCCGCCGCCGACTTTCGGTTTTGTAACCGCGGTTTTTCTTTAGACTAAACGCCGGAGCTCCCTGGGAGGATGCATGCTCATCAAAAGCGCCAAGGCCTCGGATATCCGCGCGTCGGAGATCACGCCCGTATCGGTCTATCTGAACCGGCGGCGTTTCATGGCCGCCCTGGGCGCCGGGGTGGGTGGGTTGGCGTTGTCGGGCATGAATGCGTTCGCGGCGGCCTCCTCCACGTTTGAGGTGACGCCGGGTTTCACGGTCGATGCGGTCCAGGGTTACGACAAGCTCGGGCCCCAGGACGAGGTGACCTTTCCCATGCCGGTCTTCAGCTACAACAACTTCTCGGAATTCGGGCCCGAGAAGACCGACCCGCGGAATTACAGCGGCAATTTCAAGCCGCGGCCCTGGCGCATCGCCGTGGACGGCCTTTGCGCCAAGCCCGGCGCGCTGGATATCGACGCATTCCTGAAACCGCATGGCTTCGAGGAGCGCACCTATCGCCTGCGCTGCACGGAGACGTGGTCCATCGTCGTGCCGTGGGTCGGGATTGCGCTCGCCGACGTGGTGAAGCGTTTCGCGCCCCTGGGCAGCGCCAAGTTCGTGCGGTTTGAAACCGTGCTGCGCCCGGAGGAAATGCCCGGCCAGAAAACGGCGGCGCTGAACTGGCCCTATGTCGAGGCGCTGCGCCTGGATGAAGCGCTGCATCCCTTGGCCTTCCTGGCCGTCGGCATGTACGGCCAGCCGCTCCTGAATCAGAACGGCGCGCCGATCCGCTTGGTGGTGCCGTGGAAGTACGGCTTCAAGTCCATCAAATCCATCGTCCGCATCACCTTCACCGAGGACCAGCCGGTGACCTCGTGGAATTTGAAAATCCCGAAAGAGTACGGCTTCTGGGCCAATGTGAATCCGGCGGCGGATCATCCGCGCTGGTCCCAAGCCACGGAACGGCGCATCGGCGAATTCCTGCGCCGCCCCACCATGATGTTCAACGGCTACGAAGAAGAAGTCGCGCACATGTATGCGGGCATGGATCTGATCAAGAATTTTTAGAGCGCGGCGGGTGCGCGTAAAATTGACTCTGACCCTATTTTACGGACGCCTCGACAATCTCGCCGTTCTTCGTGCAGCCCGGCTCCGCCAGGTCCACAAACACATCGGTGATCTGATCCGGCGTCGGCAGCTTGCTCGCGTCTTCGCCGGGGTAAGCCTGCGCGCGCATTTTTGTCCGCACGCGGCCGGGGTCGACGATGTTGGCTTTGACCGCCGTATGGGCCATTTCGGCGGCGTAGGCTTTCACCATCTGCTCCAGCGCCGCCTTGGACGCGGCATAGGGCCCCCAGTACATGCGCGCCATGCGCGCGACGCCGGAGGTCACGAAAACCGCGCGGCCCGCGTCGGAGGCGCGGAGCAGCGGATCGAAGGAGCGGATGATGCGCCAGTTGGCATGGACGTTGAGGTCGAACACGTCGGCCCACATTTTCGGCTTGTAGTGGCCCATGGGCGAAAGCTGGCCCAGCATGCCCGCGGCACCCACAACGATGTCGAGCTTACCGTAGCGCTCGTGCAGCGCAGCACCCACGCGGTCGATCTTGTCGAAGTCCGTGAGGCTTTCGTTGATGAGGGTCGCGGACTTGCCGGTGGCTTTCTGGATGTCGTCATCCAGCTCCTCCAGGCCGCCCAAGGTGCGGGCGAAGGCAACGACGTGCGCGCCTTCCTGGGCGTACCGCAGCGCCACGGCGCGGCCGATGCCGCGCGATGCGCCCGTCACCAGGGCAATGCGCCCTTCTAAGCGTTTGGTCATGGAAGCTACGCGCGCTCTTCGCTGAGCAGGGACAGCTGCTTGGGCTGGGTGCCCGCGTTCTTGTCGGTCAGCGGCAGCGGATAGTCGCCGGTGAAACAGGCGTCGCAATATTGCGGATAATCCGTGGCGCGTTTGGCTTCGCCCACGGCCTTGTAGAGGCCGTCGATGGAGATGAAGGCGAGGCTGTCGACGCCGAGCAATTTCGCCATGCTGGCGAGATCGTGCTGCGCGGCCAGCAGTTTGTCGTAATCGGGCGTGTCGATGCCGAAGAAACACGGATGCGCCGTCGGCGGCGAGGAGATCCGCATGTGCACTTCGGTTGCACCGGCCTGGCGGACCATTTCGACGATCTTCATGGAAGTCGTGCCGCGCACGATGGAATCGTCCACCAGTACGACGCGCTTGCCCGCCAGCACTTCTTTGTTGGGGTTGTGTTTGCGCTTCACGCCCAAGTGACGGGTTTTATCGGTCGGCTGAATGAAGGTGCGGCCGACGTAGTGATTGCGGATGATGCCGTATTCAAAGGGCACGCCGGATGCGGCGGCGAAGCCCAGCGCGGCGGGCACGCCGGAATCGGGCACGGGCACCACCACATCGCATGCCACCGGGCTTTCCTTGGCCAGTTGCGCGCCGATGTGCTTGCGCACTTCATACACGCTGTGGCCTTCACTGATGCTGTCGGGGCGGGCGAAGTAGATGTATTCAAAAATGCAGAAGCGCGGATGCTGCTTCGGGAAGGGCTTCAGGCTGCGCATGCCGTCGTGGGTGATGATCACGATCTCGCCGGGTTCGATGTCGCGCACGAACTCCGCGCCGATGATGTCCAGCGCGCAGGTTTCGGACGCCAGGATGTAGGCCTTGTCGAGCTTGCCCAGCACCAGCGGGCGCACGCCCAGGGGGTCGCGCGCGCCGACCAGTGCCGTGTTGGTCATGCACACAAAGGAATACGCGCCTTCGATCTGACGCAGGGCGTCCACCAGGCGGTCTTCAAACGTGTTCTCGTCGCTGACGGCGATGAGGTGGGTGACGACTTCCGTGTCCGAGGTGCTTTGGAACAGGCAGCCGCGCTTTTGCAGCTCCTTGCGGATGGTCAGCGCGTTGGTCAGGTTGCCGTTATGGGCGATGGCGAAGCCGCCGAAGTCGAACTCGGCGAACAGCGGCTGGACGTTGCGCAAAATCGTGCCGCCGGTAGTGGCGTAGCGCGTGTGGCCCACGGCCAGGTCGCCGGTCAGGCGCTCCATGACGTCTTCGTCGTTGAAGTTCTCGGACACGTGGCCCATGCCGCGGTGGCTGTTGAACTGGCGGCCGTCGTAGCTGACGATCCCGGCGGCTTCCTGGCCGCGGTGCTGCAGGGCGTGCAGGCCCAGCGCCGTGTGCGCGGCGGCGTCGGCGTCGCCCAGGATACCGAACACGCCGCACTCTTCTTTGAGAGTGTCGCCATCTCCCCATGGGTCGCCCATATCAAAGGGGTCTGTGAGAGCCGGCAGCGCGGATGTCATTCGGTCTTGCCCTCGTTCATTTGGAGCAGCCGTTCCATATCGCGGCGCTCCTTCTCCTGGTAGCCGGATTCCGGCTTTTCGGCGCTTTTTTCGGCGTCCGGCGTGTTGGGGGTCGGAATGTTCAGGCGGTCCAAGGTCTGTTTGGCGTCCAGGGCTTTGTTGATCTTGGCGGCGCCATCCTTAGCAGCATCGCCCGCCGCCATAAAGTGGTCCGGTAGGACCGCTTTGAGACCATCGGCGGCGATCTCGATGACGGGCAGGGTCTTGGCGTTCCTCATCCATGTAGGGCGCTGGGCGTTGGTCAGCCAGTCCGTGATGATGAGACCGATTCCCAGGATCACCAGGGCGCGCGCCAGGCCGAAGACAAAGCCCAACGAGCGGTCCAGGTTGTTGAGCGCGCTTTTCTGAATGCTGCGCGCGACCGCGTTCGTGAGGATCGACAGCGCCAGCAGCACCGCCAGGAAAATCACGACCGCGGCGGCGGCGTCCGCCGCCCAGTCGATGGGAATGATGCCGCGCGCCAGCGGCCGGACGAAAGGCAGGCCATGGACGGCGGCCAGCACCGCGCCGACCCAGGCGGCGATCGACAGCACTTCGTGCACGAAGCCGCGCATGAAGGCCAGCAAAGCGGAAATCAGGAGGACGATACCAACGGCGAGATCGAGACCATTGATGGGAAGATTATCCATCAGTTGCTTTCACCGCCCAGGGATGCGGTGGCTGTCTTGGGGCGGAAACCCCGTGGCGCGTTGGAGAACTGACTCACGACGTCCTGCACGTGTCCCATTTCCTGTAGCGCCAAGGAACTCTTGGCTTCGCCGCTCTTAGGCTCGTCGCGTTTGCCGCCTTTGCGCGCCATCCGTGGCACCCAGGCACTCTGGAAGCCCAGCTTGGCCGCTTCCTTCAGCCTGAGGTCGCGCTGCGCCACCGCGCGCACTTCGCCGGACAGGCCGATTTCGCCGAACACGACCGCGTCGGCGGGCACCGGATCGCCTGTCGCCGCCGACACCAGGGCCGCGGCCACCGCCAGATCCGCCGCCGGTTCCTGTATGCGGAGGCCGCCGGCGACGTTGAGATATATGTCGTGCCCCCCGAAGGCAAGGCCCGCCCGGGCCTCTAAAACCGCCATCACCATATTGAGGCGGGCCATGTCCCAGCCGACCACGGCCCGGCGCGGGGTGCCGAGGCTGGAGGGGGCCACAAGGGCCTGAATTTCCACAAGAACCGGGCGCGTGCCCTCGATTCCCGCGAACACGCAGCTGCCGCTCACATTGCCCCGGCGCTCGGCCAGGAACAGCGCCGACGGGTTGAGAACCTCGTTCAACCCCGCGTCGGTCATCTCAAACACGCCGATCTCGTCCGTGGGCCCGAATCTGTTCTTCACGGCGCGCAAGATTCGGAACTGGTGGCCGCGGTCGCCTTCGAAATAGAGGACGGTATCGACCATGTGTTCGAGCACGCGCGGTCCCGCCAGCGTGCCTTCCTTGGTGACGTGGCCGACGAGGAACAGGGTAAAGCCGCGCTTCTTGGCGACGCGGATCAACTCATGCGCGCAGGTCCGCACCTGCGTGACGGTGCCGGGCGCGGAATCCACCGCGTCGGAATACATGGTCTGGATGGAATCGATCACCACCACGTCGGGCGCATCACCCGTCTCCATGCTGGCGACGATGTCGCGCACGTTGGTGGAGGCCGCCAGTTGCACGGGCGCTTTTTCCATGCCGAGGCGCTGCGCGCGCAGGCGCACCTGATCGACGGACTCTTCCCCCGTGATGTAGGCGCAGCCGGCGTTGGCGGCCAGCATCGCCGTGGCTTGCAGCAGCAGCGTCGATTTGCCGATGCCGGGATCGCCGCCGACGAGAATGGCCGAACCCGCCACCAATCCGCCGCCGCACACACGGTCCAGCTCGCCGATACCGGTCTTGCGGCGGGGCGGCGGGGCGGTGTGGCCCTTCAGTTCGACGAATTCAAGCTTGCGGCCGCCTTTGCCGCCGCTGACGCCCTTGGGCAAGGTTTCGCGCGGCGCTTCCTCGGTGATGGTGTTCCACTCGCCGCAGGCGTCGCATTTGCCCGACCACTTCGTGGTGCTGTTGCCGCAGTTCTGACAGACGAAGGATTTGGTGTTTTTCGCCACTATCTCCGGACCTGCATTTTAATTGGTCCTTCGGCTTTGCCGTGCACGAACTGATCGACGTAGGGGTTGCCGCTGTTGTCCACGTCCTTGGCGTCGCCGGCCCAGATCAGCTTGCCCTCGTAGAGCATGGTGATGCGGTCGGCGATCTTGCGCGCCGAATGCATGTCGTGCGTGATCGACAAGGCCGTCATGCCCTGGTTCTTCACCACCGAGATAATCAGGTCGTTGATGACGTCGGCCATGATGGGGTCCAGGCCCGTGGTGGGCTCGTCGAAGAAAATGATTTCCGGATTGCCGGCGATGGCGCGCGCGAGGCCGACGCGTTTTTGCATGCCGCCCGACAACTCCGCCGGCGACAGCTCGGCCACATCGGCCGACAGGCCCACTTTGGCCATGGTCTCAACGGCGCGCTCTTTGCCCTGCTTGCGGCTCATGTGCTCGCGCTGCATCAGGCCGAAGGCGACATTTTCCCAGATCGGCAAACTGTCGAAGAGAGCTCCCCCCTGAAACAGCATGCCGAATTTTCTGTTGATGGCGTCGCGGTTTCCGGCGGGGACGTGCAGCACGTCCTGGCCGTCGACTTCAATGAGTCCGGAGTCCGCCTGCAGGATGCCGATGATGCATTTGATCAACACCGACTTGCCGGTGCCCGATCCGCCGATCACCACCACGGACTCGCCCTTGGCGATGTCGAGGTCGATGCCCGCCAGCACGCGTTTCGCGCCGAAGGACTTCTTCACATCTCTCAGGCGGATTTGCGGTATGGTGTTCATGTGCCCCACTACGTCCCAAAGAACAGTTCGGTGATGATGTAGTTGAAGGTCAGGATCAGGATCGAGGAGGAAACCACGGCGTTGGTGGTGGCGGCGCCCACGCCTTGCGCGCCGCCCTTGGAGTGATAGCCGGCGTAGCAGCCCATGAGCGCGATGATGAAGCCGAACACGCCGGCTTTGACGAGGCCCGAGATCACGTCCAGCGCCTGCATGAAATCATAGCTGTTGGAAATGTACGCGGCGGGGTTGAAGCCCAGCTTATACACGCTGACCACGAAGCCGCCGAAGACGCCGATGATGTCGGCCACCAAGACAAGGAGAGGAAGCATCAGCGTGCCGGCGATGATGCGCGGCACCACGAGATATTTAAACGGATTGGTCGAGAGTGTGGTGAGCGCGTCGATCTGTTCGGTCACGCGCATGGTGCCGATTTCGGCGGCCATGGACGCGCCGATGCGCCCGGCCACCATCAAGCCCGCCAGCACCGGCCCCAGTTCGCGGGTCAGCGACACGATCACCACGTTGGCGACGGCGGTCTCGGAGCCCGCGGCAAAGCGCGCGAAGCCGGTGTAGCTCTGCAGCGCCAGCACCATGCCCGAGAAGATGGCGGTCAGGCCCACCACCGGCAGCGAGTAGTAGCCGATGTCGATCATCTGCTTGCCGATCAGGCGCGGGTACAGCGGCGGGCGCACGCAGTGCGACAGCGCCGTGCCGGTGAACAGCGTCAGGCGCCCCATGTGGCCGAGGAACGCCAGGACAACGCGGCCGATGAGGGCGAGAAAATTCATGCGGGGGTTATGATCGCATCTTTTGAGGGGGAGGCGCGGGAGCAGGCAGGTAGCGGCGGTGATAACGCGGCCCAAGGGCCGTCAGCACTTCATAGCCCACGGTCCCCGCTTCACGCGCCAGATCATCGACGCTCTGACGCGTTCCGATAATGTCGATCATCGCGCCCGGTCCCAAGGACGAGTCCGGCACGTTGGTGACGTCGAAGGTCGTCATGTCCATGGACACCCGGCCCGCCACGGCGACGCGGATGTCGTCCATGTGGGCGTGCCCGCGGCCACTCCAGGAGCGCATCAAACCGTCGGCATAACCCATTGAGACCGTTGCGAGTTTTGCCCCATCCGGGGCCAGGAAAGTGGCACCATAACCAACCGGGGATGCAGCGTCAACGCGCCGCACTTGCAGGATTTTGGCCTGCAGACGCACCACGGGAATCATCGGGTTGGGCTGCCCAGGCGTGGGGTTCACGCCGTACAGCGCCGCCCCGGGCCGGGCGAAGTCGGCGTGGAAGCCGGGGCCCAGAAAGATGCCCGAGGAATTGGCGATGGAGCCCTTGGCATCGCCGAACTTCAGGCGGAAAGTCGACAGCAGGGAGACGAAGCGTTCCCGCTGCTGTCGGTTTATGGCCTCCGTGGGGGCCTCGGCCCAGACCAGGTGGGTCATGAGCGCCAGCGGCGTCAAACCCGCAAAACCATCGGGGTCGTTCATCAGCGCGGCGAATTCCGCCGCCGTGAGCCCTAATCTATTCATGCCGGTATCGACCTGGATCAGGCTTTCCATCAGCACGTCGTTGGCCTGGGCGAAATTCCGCCAGGCTTTGATCTGGGCCGGGGTGCTGAGCACGGGCACCAGTCTCTGCGCCGCGAAGTCGCGCTCGGTGCCGGGGTTGGGGCCATGCATCACCACCACGCGCACATGGGGCCCGACGATGGGGCGCAACGCGAGGCCCTCGTCCAGGTGCGCCACGTAAAAGGTCGTGCAGCCCGCGTCTTTCAGGGTCCGGGCGACGGGCGCGAGGCCCAGGCCATAGGCGTCGGCTTTCACGACCGCCCCCATGTCGCAAGCGGGTGCCACGCGGGCCTTCAAAATCCGCCAGTTCTCGGCCAAGGCCGCGAGATCGACGGTCAAAAGCGCGCCGGCGCGGTCTTCAGGGCGGGAGGCCAAGCGGAAGGAATCGGTCGCGGACATGTTCGCCTAATCACCAGAAATTCGGTGTCAGGACAAGAGTCCGTTACTCAAACTGCTCCGGTAGCTGGCTGTCGTCGATGTGGTCGCTGAAGTGCGTGAAGTCGGCTTCGAAGTGCAGCTTCACGGTGCCGATGGGACCATGGCGCTGCTTGGCCACCAGCACTTCGGCGATGTTGTGGGCGAGGTTGCAGCGTTCCATCCACTTGGTATGGCGCTCGGAGAAATGCTCGCTGCTCTCCTCGGGCTTCTGCGACGGCTCGGCGCGCTCGAGATAATACTGTTCGCGGAACACGAACATGACGACGTCGGAGTCCTGCTCGATGGTGCCCGATTCACGCAGGTCTGAGAGCTGCGGGCGTTTGTCTTCGCGCTGTTCGACGGCGCGGCTGAGCTGCGACAGCGCCATCACCGGGACGTCGAGATCCTTGGCCAGGGCCTTCAGGCCGCGGGTGATGGCCGAGATTTCCTGCACGCGGTTTTCGCTGCGCTCGCCGCGGGCCGGCGCGATGAGTTGCAGGTAATCGATCACGATCAGGCCCAGGCCGTGATGGTCGGCGGTCTTGTTCTGGCGGGCGAGGCGGCGGCAGCGCGTGCGGATCGCCGACACGGTCACGGCCGGCGTGTCGTCGATATACAGCGGCAGGTCGCCCAGCTCCTGGCTGGCCACAACCAGGCGCGCGAAATCGTCGTTCGAAAGCCCGCCTGTACGAATGCCGTGGCTGTTGATCTTGGAACGCTCCGCCAGAATACGCGTGGCGAGCTGTTCGGCCGACATTTCCAGCGAGAAGAAGGCGACCATCTTGCCGCGGTCTTCCGGGTTGTCGGTGGTGCGGTAATAGCGCGCGGCGTTGGCGGCCATGGTCGTGGCAAGAGCCGTTTTACCCATGCTCGGTCTTCCGGCGAGGATCAGAAGGTCCGAGGAATGCAAACCGCCGAGCTTTTTGTCGATGTCCTTCAAGCCCGTGGTCACGCCCGCCAGCGCGCCTTCGCGGCGATGGGCGGCTTCGGCGAGATTAATCGCTGTGGCCAGGGCGGTTTCAAAGGACTGGAACCCGCCTTCGGCGGAATTGGTGCTGGCGAGATTGAACAGCTTCTGTTCGGTGCCTTCGATCTGGTCCATCGCGGTTTCGTCGGGATGGGATTCAAAGGCGTCGTTGACCATGGTCTCGCCCATGGCGATCAGTTCGCGGCGCAGGAACAGGTCGTAGATCAGCTTGCCGTAATCGCCGGCGTTGATGACCGTCACGGCGCTGCCCGCCAGACTGGCGAGATATTTGATGCCGCCGGCGGCGACAATCAGGTCGTCGCGTTCGAGGTAGGTTTTGAGCGTGACGGGATTCGCCTGATGCCCCTGTTCGATCAGCTTGGCGCAAGACTGATACACGCGCCCGTTCACCGGGTCGGCGAAATGCTCGGGCGCCAGGAATTCGCTGACGCGCTCGAAGGCGCGGTTGTTCATCAGGATCGCGCCCAGCAGCGCGCGTTCAGCCTCATAATTATGAGGCGGAGAGCGAAGGACATCCCCGGCATTATCCGCCGGATCGGCAGCACGAAGTGTTGTGGGCATGGCCGGACCTTAGTGGCGGTCCGATCATAAGGGAATGTGGATAACTGATTCCAGTGGGGATAACTCCGCCCGACCCCTCTATCCGACGACGGCGCTCGTCATAAAAATCGCGTCGGGCCCTGCGTCGTTAAAAAACCTTACCGTGTCTCCCGGCTCACGCACGGCCAGCGCGTAAACCAGCGGGAAGTAATGCTCCGGCGTGGGTACCGCCAAGGCGGCCTCGGGATCGAGCGCCAGATAGTCGGCCACGCCAGCCACATCCCCCGCAGCGGCGCGGTCTTTAACTTTGGTGTTGAAACGCACCCAGGCTTCCATGATCCGCGCGTCGCGCGTGCCCCACAGGCGCAGGTTATGGACGATGTTGCCAGAGCCCACGATCAGCACGCCCTCGTTCCGCAGCGGTTTGAGCCGCGCGCCCAGCGCCGCATGCACCGCGCCCGGCTGGCCATAGGGCATACTCAATTGCACCACCGGCACATCGGCTTTGGGATACATGGCGACCAGCACACCCCAACTGCCGTGATCGAGTCCGCGCTCCATGTCCGGGCTTACGCCGTCGGGCGCCATCAATTCGGCGACACGGCGCGCTAAGGCGGGATCCCCAGGCGCGGGGTATTGCACGTCGAACAGCGCCTGCGGGAAGCCCCCGAAATCGTGAATCGTCGGCGGATGTTCGCCCGCGCTGACCGCGATGCCGCGGGTTTCCCAGTGGGCCGACACACACAGCACCGCGCGCGGTTTTGGTATGCGCGCGGCGATGTCGCGCCAGCCGCGGCTGAAAGCGTTGTCTTCGATGGCGTTCATGGGCGAGCCGTGGCCCAGAAACAGCGCGGGCATTTTGGTCGTCATGCATATCCTCACGCTGCAACTAGAACGCTGGCCTTAGTATACACATGTCTCGCGGTGTCACAGTTTGGCCCTTGTTCCGAGGCATTTCCGCCCGCTTCCCCGCTTATCTCTGATGTTAAGCGCGCTCGATTGCAGCGCAAAGACATCATTCACAGTGGAGGAGCTTTACCATGTCGGATTCCACCAATGTCGTCACGCGCTTCGTCGCCGTGCTGTTTTTCCTTTTCGCCGGCGCTGGCGTTTACGGCGTGATGACGCATAGCAAACTTGAAGCCGCCGAACAGCGCCTCTCGAAGCTGGAGCAGGAACGCGCCACGCTGCAGGACAGATTGGTGAGCACGGAAAAGACCGCGACCACCAATGCCACGGAAGCCAAGACCTGCGCCGCGCAGATGGAAGAGTTCAAGACCCGCGCGCAGAGCCCCGAACCGGCGCTCGATGGTGCGAAAGCCAAAAAGAGCACCGCGCGCCCCGGCTAAGCTCCAACTCCATAAATTGTTAAAACGCCGCCGCCCGGTTTCATCGCCGGGCGGCAGTTTTTGGTGCCTGTTGATGCGCGTGTCTATGCGCCTGACACGCGTCAGGTAGGCGGTATTCATGCATGGATGCGCGACCCTCAGCATTTTTATGGCGGTCTCTTCCGCAATCCCTGGTATTCTTTTGCTTGAGCACCGGCGGACAATCGTCCTTTTTGTTGTGTTCGTTTGATTGTTTGGTCCTGTTGACGGGTGCGGTTACGAACCCTGTTGCGGTGAGGCCGATGGGGTGGGGAATTCGCTTGGGGAGGCCTCGTCACCAATGAGGAGCAATCAACCATGGCTCGTTTTGTCGCCATCGCGGTCCTTTTAGCCATCGCTGCCGGCGTTTACGCTTTCATGCAGACGTCCAATCTCACAGCTGCGCAGATGACTCTTGCGGCGAAAGAGCAAGAGTTGGCGGACCTGAAAAAGCGCATCAACGCATTTAGTACGGAGTCTAAAAACGCCACCGCGGCGTTGGCGAGTTGCAGAGACGAGGTGACGGCGCTGCAGACAGCGGCCGAAGCCGCGAAGAAGCCGGCTGGCCGCCGCTAAAGCAGCCACGAAAAGAACACAGCATCGCCGCGCGGAAATGCGCGGCGGATGCGGAGATTTAGGGGATGGCCCTGCCTTCGCGGCGCGGCTGTCCCCTTGCCATTTCCGCCGGCCTCTGTCGTGATGCGTTTCGTGGAGCGGATTTAACATTCGCAATTCAGCGCGCTGCGATGACTTCGAAGCGAATGCTGGAATCGGCCACGCGCATATTGTGACGCATATTCGGTGAGCGATGGATTTCTATACTTTGGTGATGGCCGCCGTCCTCGGCGTGGTGGAGGGCGTTACGGAATTCTTGCCGATCTCGTCCACCGGTCATTTGATTCTGGTGGAAGATCTCCTGGGGTTCGAAGGCCCGCCGGGCAAGTTCTTCGAAATCATTATTCAGCTCGGCGCTATCCTCGCGGTCGTATGGGTCTATCGCGCGAAGCTTTGGCGTATCGCGACGGGTATGTTCGCGCCGGGGCCGGAGCAGCGCCTTGCCGTCAACGTGGCGGTCGCGTTCCTGCCGGCCGCGGTCATTGGCGTCTTCGCGCACGGCTTCATCAAGGAGGTTCTGTTCTCGCCCTGGGTGGTCTCGGTGGCGCTCATTGTCGGCGGCATCGCCATTCTGCTGATCGAGCGCATGCAGAAAACCCACGATATCGCCGCCGTCGAGGACATGCCCGTACGCCGCGCGCTGGCGATCGGCTTTTTTCAGTGTATCGCCATGATCCCTGGGGTTTCGCGGTCGGGAGCAACGATCATGGGCTCGCTGCTGATGGGCGTAAGCCGTCCGGCGGCGGCGGAATTCTCGTTCATGCTTGCGATCCCGACGATGTTCGCCGCGACGCTTTATGATCTTTACAAGAACCGTGACGTTCTCGACGCGAGCAACCTTCCCGTCATCGCGGTGGGTTTCATCACGTCCTTCATCGTGGCGCTGCTGGTGGTGAAATGGCTGCTGGCGTTCATCTCGCGCCACAGCTTCAGGCCGTTCGCCATCTACCGCATCGTCATCGGCACGGTGATGATCGGGATTTTGCTGAGCCGTTAGACTAAGCCAGGCGGAAATCCACCAGATGCACGTCACCGCCCTCGGTGCCGGCGATCAGACGGTCGCCGTCGGGGTTCCAGGCCATTGATGTAATGCCGTTGCCGGTGGCCTTCTGAATCAATGCCGTGCCGCCGGGGCCGGGCTGTCCCAAGATCAGCGTGCCGTTTTCAAAGCCCGCCGCGATGACGTCGTGCAGCGGGTTGGCCGCCACCGCCGTTACCGGCGGGCCGCCCGCGCCGCCGAATTCCGAGGGCGCCTTGCCCATGGGTCCGCCGCCCGTGAAGGGCCAGCAGATCACCTGTTCGCTGCCGCCGGTGGCCAGAAAATGCCCGCGGCGCGTAAAAGCCAGCGCGCGCACTTTCGCGGCATAGCCCGACATGCGCATGTGTTCGCCGTCGGATAGACGCCAGCCGTGCAACGCATTCTCCTGCATGGCCGTCAGCACATAGTCGCCGTCGGGCGACCAGGCGACCTGCAGATGCGAGCCTTTCCACTCCAGCACGGTGGGTTGACCGTCTTGCGCGGCCAGCCACCATAGACTGACGCCATTGTAGTGCGTCGCCGCGAGGCGCTTGCCCTTGGGATTGATGGCGAGCCCGCCGACGGACGTGGCGTGCGAAATCTTGCGCGGTTCTTTGGTTTTCTTGGACAAGATGAAAGCGTCCTTGCCCGAGGAATAGACGCGCACGCCCGCACCGGCATGGGCGGTGACGTGCTCAACCCATTTGCCCTTGGTTTCGACAATGACTTCCTTGGAGCTGGCCGGTGCGATCCGCACCAGCTTGCCGTCTTCGCCGCCCGACAGGAATGCGCCCTTATCGATGTCGGCGGCCAGGCACAGCGCCGCGCCGTTGTGGGCTTCGACCTTCACCGGTTCGGCATCGAAGGTTTCGCTATCGATCAGATGCACGGTGCCGTCGCCCAAGGCCACGGCGAAAAGCCGGCCGTTGACCGCGGCGCCGACAACATAGTCACCGCAGGAAATCGTCGTGACGCGGCCCGCGCGCCCTGGGGTCGCCATGGCTGAAAATCCTTAGGCGATGCTGGCGTTGAAGCCGGCGGTGAGCGCGGCTTCGTCGAGCTTGCGGCCGATGAAGACCAGGCGGCTGCGGCGCTTGTCCTTGGCGGGCCACGCACCCGTGAATTGGCCTTCGCTCACCATGTGGACGGCCTGGAAGACATAGCGGTTATCCTGGCCGGCCATGTTGAGGATGCCTTTGGTGCGCAGGATGTCCTGCCCCATGCCCATCAGCACGTCATTGATCCAGGTGTCGAACTTGGCGGCGTTGAGCGGCTTGTCGGTGCTCAGGGAAATGCTGCGGATGTCTTCATCATGGATCGCGCTCGGCGCGGCATGGTCATGATGATGGCCGTGTCCATGTTCATGGCCGTGGTGATCATGATCGTGGCTGTGATCGTGGGACGGATCGTGCGCGTGGCCGTGCAGGAAGCAGGGGTCCAGTTCGAGCGCGCGGTTAAGGTCGAAAGCGCCCTTGTCGAGGATCTTGTCCAGCGCGATGTCGCAGCGGGCGGTGTGATGGATCTGCGCGAAGGGGTTGAGGGCGCGCACGCGGGCTTCGATTTTTTTCAACGCCTCGGGTGTGACGAGGTCGGTTTTGTTGAGCAGGACAATGTCGGCGAAGGCGATCTGCTCTTCGGCTTCGGCGCTGTCGGCCAGGCGTTGTTCGATGTGCTTCGCGTCGACGACCGTGACGATGCTGTCGAGCTTGGTCTTGCGCTTGACGTCGTCGTCGGTGAAGAAAGTCTGCGCGACCGGCGCGGGGTCGGCGAGGCCCGTGGTTTCCACCAGGATGGCGTCGAACTTGTCTTTGCGCTTCAGAAGGCTGCCGATGATGCGGATCAGGTCGCCGCGCACGGTGCAGCAGATGCAGCCGTTGTTCATCTCAAACACTTCTTCGTCGGCGCCCACGACCAAATCATTGTCGATGCCGATCTCGCCGAACTCGTTGACGATGACGGCATACTTTTTACCGTGGTTCTCCGTTAGCACGCGGTTGAGCAGGGTGGTCTTGCCGGCGCCGAGATAGCCGGTCAGGACGGTCACGGGGATTTGGCTCTGCGCGTTCATGCGGGGGCTCCTTGGAATGTGCTGCGCGTTATATAGGCGCTGTTAAAGGTCTGGAACAGGGGGCCTAAACGCAACCGGCGCGGCTTTGGGTAAAGCCGCGCCGGGTCGTGGTATCTGGTAAAGGCCGATTAAGCCTGGGCCTCTGCGCTTTCTTTCTCGCCTTCGGCGGTCTCGGCCGCGGCTTCGGCTTCCAGCTTGGCGGCGTCTTCGGCGCGTTCCAGCAGCTGGGCGGCCGAGGCGGCGGTCTGTTTGGCTTCCTCGATCGAGCGCGCGATCGTGAACTCCACTTCGATCTTCACTTCCGGGTGCAGGCGTACGGGCGTCTTGAAGGTGCCCAGCGTCTTCACCGGCGCGTTCAGCAGCACCGCTGTCGCCTGGGCGACGTCGTAGCCCTGTTCTTTCAGGGCGTCGGCGATATCGCGGGCGCTGACCGATCCATACAGCTGCCCGCCTTCACCGGCCGCGCGCACGATGATGAGCTTCAGACCGTCCATCTTCTTCGCGACGACCTCGGCTTCGCCGCGGCGCTTGACGTTGATGGCTTCCAACTCGGCCTTCTTCGACTCGTACAGAGCCTTGTTGTCCTTGTTGGCGCGCAGGGCCTTCTTCTGCGGGAACAGGAAGTTGCGGGCAAAGCCCGGCTTCACCGTCACCACGTCGCCCATGCCGCCAAGGCGGTCGATACGTTCGAGCAAAATAACTTCCATCACTCACCTCCTGTACGCGGCGCCAAATAACGCCCGCGTATCTGTAAAAATTGGTCCATCACGCCCAGGCCCACCAGCAGCACCGCAGAAAGGTCCGCCGTCGCCAGGGCCAGCACGTAAAACGTCGCCAGCCACACCAACCGGTACTTCACGAGCCGTGCGGCGCTATGCACCACCGCGAGCCCCTGCAGCACCAGCGGCAAACTCAAGATCGCCGCCGCATTGCCGGCGATGAAGCCGGCATCGTCTTTCAGCACCGCCGCCGCCATGGCCGTCACCCCGAACAAGGCGAAGTACCACTGTGGTGCTTCGAACCCGCGATAGGCCGGTGTCGGCCACAGCGCGAGGTTCATTCTCGTCAACATCAACTGGGCCAAACCGGCGCTGAGTATCGCCCGTAAACACCAGTCCCAGGCCGCGAGGCCCGGCAGCAAACCCGCGACGGCTTTCACCATCTCGGTGCGCGCCGCGGCGAGATCGATGCTGCGGGGCGTTGCCGCTGTCGTCGTTTCTCCACCCGTTGCGGGCGCCGTTACCGGCACCGCCGCGAGTACCTTGTCGATCTGCTGGCGCAGCGTCGCTTCGATGCCGTCCGGTCCCGCCGCCATCATGGCAAGACCCGCGACCATCGCCGCACCGGCGACCAGCACCAGCCAGCAGACGGTGCGTCCCAACACCAGTCCCGCAAGCGGGCGGCCCGCGGCCGCCATGGCGGCCAAGTTGAGCCTGGACAAAAGCGCCACCGGCGCTGCGTCCACTGCGAGGAACACGGTCGCCAGGGGAATCGACCCCGTCACGACCGTCACCGTCACGGCCCCCGCGACAACCGCGAGCGGCAAAAAAGCACTTCCCAATCCGAAGGTCACCATCACCAAAGGCAACGGCGACAGCATCGCCCCGACCATCACCCCCAGCATCGACTGGCGCAGGGCCGCCACCAGAAGCAAAGCACCGAGTGCTCCGGCGACGACGGCAATGGTGGAGTTACGTGTCACATTTAGATCGCGACGACGTAGGGCAGCAAAGCCAGGAAACGCGCGCGCTTGATGGCACGGGCCAACTCGCGCTGTTTCTTCGTCGACACCGCGGTGATGCGGCTCGGCACGATCTTGCCGCGCTCGGAGATGTAGCGCTGCAGCAGGCGTGTATCCTTGTAGTCGATCTTCGGCGCGTTGCCGCCCGTGAACGGGCAGGTCTTGCGACGGCGGAAGAACGGTTTACGTCCGGGCGCGGGCATTATTGTTCTCCTGCGGGGGTTTCACCTTCGGAACGCGGACGGCGTCCGGAGCCGAAACGGCCACCATCGCGATCACCGCCGCCGCCGAAACCGCCGCCGCCTTCACGGCCGCGGCCACCGCCGCCGCCAAATCCGCCTTCACGGCCGCGGCCACCGCCGCCGCCGCCGAAGAAGCCGGTACGCTCGGCCGGGCGATCCTTGTTGGTGATGACGGCCGAGGGGCCTTCTTCCAACGCTTCGACGCGCACGGTCAGATACCGCAGCACGTCTTCATTGATACGCATGCGGCGCTCATACTCGTTGATGGCGGCCGGCGGCGCATCGATATTGAAGAACACGTAATGCGCCTTGCGGTTCTTCTTGATGCGATAGGTCAGCGAACGCAGGCCCCAAAGCTCACGCTTTGTGATCTTGCCGCCGCCTTCAGTAATGATGTTGGTCAACTCGTCGGCCAGTGTGTCCACCTGGGTGGTGGCGATATCCTGACGCGCGATAACCACGCTCTCGTAGAGAGGCATGTAGTCAATCTCCCTTTGGCTTATCTCGTCCCGAGCGGCGCCACCACGGCGCCTTCGGGCATAGCCGACCCCCAAGGGCCGGCAAGGAGTTATGTAAGGGCGCGGAATATACACACTTACCGGGGCCCTACAAGGCATTCCACCCGCCTCCCATCCGCTTTATGGCGAAGGATGACGGATTTGCCCGGCGACAGGAATTGTGGTATAATATTAATATTATTCAATAGGTTGTGATGAGTTTTATAACCAATACAGCCTACGATTCGGCGGCCTTTTCTTGACAGCGGCGGGGCCATCGGTCACGTCTCCCTTCCGCAAAAAGCCGCCCCACCAGCATTTCGAGGAGTTTCCATGAGTTGGGCATTCGTTTTCCCCGGCCAGGGTTCCCAGGCCGTCGGCATGGGTAAGGAACTGGCCGCGGCCTTTACCGAGGCCCGTGAGATTTTCGGCGAGGTGGACGAAGCCCTGAAGCAAAACCTCTCGCAGCTGATGTTTGAAGGCCCGGGCGACACCCTGACGCTGACCGAAAACGCGCAGCCGGCGCTGATGGCCGTCAGCATGGCAGTGGTGAAAGTCCTGGAAAAGCAGGGCAACGTCTCGATCCGCAACACCGCGCGCTATGTTGCGGGTCATTCGCTGGGCGAATACTCCGCGCTCGCCGCCGCCGGTTCGCTGTCGCTGTCGGACACCGCGCGGCTTCTGAAAATCCGCGGCCAAGCCATGCAGAAAGCCGTGCCGGTGGGCGTCGGCGCCATGGCCGCGCTGCTGGGTCTTGATATCGATCAGGCGCTGGATGTCGCCGGGCAGGCGTCGGGCAACGGCGAGATCTGCGCCGCCGCCAACGACAACGCGCCCGGCCAGGTGGTCGTGTCGGGCCACCAGGCCGCCGTCGCGCGCGCCATCGAACTCGCCAAAGCCAAAGGTGCGAAGCGCGCCATGATGCTGCCCGTCAGTGCGCCGTTCCATTGCCCGCTGATGAAACCCGCCGCCGACGTGATGGCCGAAGCGCTTGCCAAGGTCGCGATCACATCGCCGGCCGTGCCGGTGATCGCCAACGTCACCGCCGCCACCGTCGTCGATCCCGACGAAATCCGCCGCCTGCTGGTGGAGCAGGTGACGGGCATGGTGCGCTGGCGCGAAAGCGTGCAGGTGATGAAGGACGCAGGTGTCGATACGCTCATCGAACTCGGTTCGGGCAAAGTGCTCGCCGGTCTGACGAAGCGCATTAATGGCGATTTGACGGGCCTAAGTGTCGGCACGCCGCACGACATCGAAGAATTCCTGAAGAAGAAATAAAGGGGCACCCATGTTTGATTTGACCGGCAAAACGGCGCTCGTGACGGGCGCCAGCGGTGGCCTGGGTTCCGCCATGGCGCGCAGCCTGCATGCGCAAGGCGCGGTCGTCGCGCTGCACGGCACGCGCAAGGACGCGCTCGACGCACTGGCGGCGGAGCTGAAGGACCGCGTCCATGTGCTCGTCGCCGATCTCGGCGACAGCGCGGCCGTCGAAAAGCTGGTCCCTGACGCCGAAGCGGCCATGGGTCAACTCGACATTCTGGTGAACAACGCCGGCATCACCCGCGACGGCTTGATCCTGCGCATGAAGGACCAGGACTTCCGCGACGTCATGAATGTAAATTTGGAAGTCGCCTTCCGCCTTTGCCGCGCCGCGGTGAAGGGCATGATGAAGCGCCGTTATGGCCGCATCATCAATATCTCGTCGGTGGTGGGTGTGACCGGGAACGCGGGCCAGACCAACTACGTTGCGTCCAAGGCGGCTTTGATCGGTTTGACCAAGTCGCTGGCGCAGGAGGTGGCCAGCCGCAACATTACCGTCAACGCGGTGGCGCCCGGCCTGATCACCAGCGCCATGACCGATAAGCTGAATGACGAGCAGAAGGCGCGCTTCCTGACGGGCATTCCGGTGGGGCGTATCGGCGAGGGCCCCGACGTGGCCGCCGCCGTGGTCTATCTGGCCAGTGCCGAGGCATCCTACGTAACCGGCCAGACGCTGCACGTAAGTGGCGGCATGGCAATGATTTAACGGGATAAAAAGCCCGTTTGGCGGGTGCCGGGGAACCCTAGCCAAGAAAAATGTTATATGCTACTCAACCCCGGTCCGAAGGGGGGATTTGGACAACCCTGAAGGCTGCTGCGCAAGGTAGACTTCATCGCCGCCCGCTAGACCTACTCACTTAAAAAATAACTGCCTTTGAGGAAACACGAATGAGTGATGTTGCTGATCGCGTGAAGAAGATTGTCGTGGAGCATTTGGGCGTTGAAGAGTCCAAGGTGACGGACAATGCCAGCTTCATTGATGACCTGGGTGCCGACAGCTTGGATACGGTCGAGCTGGTCATGGCTTTTGAAGAAGAATTCAGCGTCGAGATTCCGGACGACGCGGCGGAAAAGATCCTGACGGTGAAGGACGCGATTGCCTTCATCCAGGCGAACGCCAGCAAGTAATTTTACGGGAATATTCGCTTGGGCAACCGCCCGGACGGATACCGACCGCTTAGAAAGTGCAATGGGGCCTTGGGTAGAACCGGGTCCCATCGCCGTTTCTGGGATACCACGCCCAGTTTTGCTAAAAGTGTCGTGAAAAACTAACACGTCAAAACTAACAACGGGAATTCGGTTCATGGCCTTCGAACCAAAACGCATCGTCGTCACCGGTATCGGCCTCACCACGCCGCTGGGCGATGGCGTCAAAGGCAACTGGGAACAGTTGATCGCCGGCAAGTCGGGTCTTGGTCCCATCACGCGCTTCGACGCGTCGGACATGCCCGCGCGCGTCGGCGGCGAAGTGCCGCAGGCCGAAGGCCATCCGTACCGTTTCAACGCCGACGCGATTGTGTCGCCGAAAGATCGCCGCCGCATGGACGATTTCATCGTCTACGCGCTGGCCGCCGCCGAAGAAGCCATCAGGGATTCCGGCTGGGCCCCGCCCTCCGACGAAGCGCGCGAACGTACCGGCGTGATGATCGGCTCGGGCATCGGCGGCCTGGAGACCATCGACGACACCTCGAAAACTTTGCAGGCGCAAGGCCCGCGCCGCGTCTCGCCGTTCTTCATTCCGGCGAGCCTCATCAACCTGGCGTCCGGCCAAGTCTCCATCAAACACGGATTTAAGGGCCCCAACCACGCGCCGGTGACGGCCTGCGCGACGGGCGCCCATGCCATCGGCGATGCCGCGCGTCTCATCAAGTACGGCGATGCCGACGTGATGGTGGCGGGCGGCGCCGAAGCGGCGATCTGCCGTCTGGGGATCGCGGGCTTTGCGGCCGCACGGGCATTGTCGACCGGCTACAACGACGAGCCGACGCGCGCCTCGCGGCCGTGGGACAAGGGCCGCGACGGCTTCGTCATGGGCGAGGGCGCGGGCGTGGTCGTGCTGGAAGA
>JAIEMI010000329.1 GCA_019752235.1 Rhodospirillaceae bacterium | reverse complement strand
GCTGCGCTTTAGCGCCGAGAAATAATCGTTCGCATGACCCGGCGGTTACATCGGGTTTTCAAGGCTCTCCCGGCCTTTACGGGGGTGGGTTCATCAAAAATTTGCCCCAATTGGGGCCGTAAACTCGGTGGCAAGCGGGGTCTGAAAGACCGCCGCGCGCAAAACCATGGGTCCGGGGGGATCCAACGGACGCCGGACGGCCGCGTAGGGGCCCGACCGCCGCGACACGGAAGGAGGAAGGCATGACCTCACGATTGATGCGAGGCCTTTTGGCGCACGTGCTGATGGGCGCCGTGATGATTCAAGGCGGCGCATCCGTGGCTGCCGAGGGCGACGACATCGGTGAAACGCAGATGTGCGTACCGCTGCAGCAGATCAGCGACCGCCGCGTTATCGACGACCGCACGATTCTTTTGAAAATGATTGTCGGCCCGACCTACAAGCGCATCGATCTCGCGCGCGATTGCCGCGGCCTTAAGGCCGAAGGCGGCTTTGTCTCGGCCACGTCCATCAGTAAGCTTTGCCGTCAGGACATTCTGCGCGTGACGCAGGAACCCATCGGCAGCCAGTGCATCATCGACCGGATCGTCACCATCGACGAAGCCGAAGCCAAGGCGCTGATCGAGAAGCGCAAGAACGACCGCAAGAACCGCGAATAGTTTTTAGAGCGCGGCGGCATCCACCGCCGTCGCCGCCCGCAGGCTTTCCAGCGCCGCGCGGCGCACGTCGCTTTCTCCTTCCACCGGATAGATCACGTGCGCCGGCCGTACGAACTGCGGCGCCGCCCGCACGGGAAACAGCGTTCCCGCTGCGATATCTTTCGCCACGATGCGCGCCGGAAAATACCCCGCGCCGCCGTGGGTGAGGATGTGCCGCAGCCCCAGGGCGCCAAGGCTGACGTGCAGCCCCGGCGCGGTGTACCCGGGGAACTGATCCGAATGCCAGGCGCCGAAATCCTGGCCCCAATCGACAAACACATAGTCGGACTCGTTCGATCCGGTGTGTTCGGCTTTGGTCGCGACGAGAACAAGTGTCTCATCGATTAGTTTTTCGATTTGGAAACCCGGCCGCGCTTCGGGCGCGTACATCACGACAAAATCCAAAAGACCGTCGGCAAGATGACGCATCAGGGATTCCGGCGTGCCGACTTCGGCGCGCACCGCCACCTCGGGCCGCGCGGTGCGGAAGCGCCCGACCCACTGCAACAGAATCCGGTCCCACAAGCTGAACTGGCCGCCGATGTTGAGCACCGCCTGCATCTCCGCCGGCAGCGCGATGTCCTGGCGCGCCTGCTGCACCACGCGCAACAGTGTCGCGGCGTGGGGCTGGAATCGTTTGCCCGCCGCCGTCAGCGTCACGCCCGATTTACGGCGCACGAACAACGACTGGCCGAGCCGCACTTCCAGCTCCTTGATGCGGGCGCTGACGGTGGATTGCGTGACGTTGAGGGATTCGGCGGCGCGGACGAAGCTGCCCACCTCAACCACCTCGCGGAATGTCCGAACCTGATCCATATCCATGGGCGCTTCCCCAAACCTCAATCTTTACCGGCGGTTATAGTATCGGAAATACCGATGCTGGAGACATAAATAATTCGTTTGTCCGATACATTACAACGCCCTTAGGATTTGCTGCATAGCACAATACTCCCGTGGGCTCCCTCCCCCCAGCTTCTCTGTGGAACCTACGGATTAAGGGCCGGACACCGGATGTACGTGTCCGGCCTTCGTTTGAAGAAGAAGCGGTCCATCAGGCTCCCGTCACCATGAGTGACAAAAAGGGCGTGAGGACAAAAGAGGGGCCAAAAAAAGGAACGCGAAAAAGTTGGGGCCGTTATGTGACGCGGTGTCTTCGTCGTCAGTCGCATCCGTCACGTACAAGGGGACTACGCATATGGCATTTCTTCCACAACCGGCCCGCGGTGGGCGTTCGATCGCCGCCGGGGGTTTCATCCGCCGCATGGCCAAGTCTGCGCTGCCTGAAGTTCAGGCGCCCATCTTGAAGAAAGTGGCCTTGAAGAACGCCGTGCGTGAACCGAACCCCGTACGGCAAACCGAACTGCTCGCGTCGGAAGCTGAAGCCTAGCTATTTTACCGAGGCAACGCGTCCCTTCTCCAGCGTAATCACCGCCCCCGCCAGACGATCCACTTCGGCGCGCGCATGCGTGACATACAAAATCGGGATTTTCACGTCGTCGCGCAACCGTTCTATGTAGGGCAGGATCTCCTGCTTGCGCGCGTCATCCAGCGACGCCAACGGCTCGTCCATCAGCAACAGACGCGGACTCGACAGAATCGCGCGGCCGATGGCGACGCGCTGCTGTTCGCCGCCCGATAACGACGCCGGGCGGCGGTCAAGCAATTCAGCGATGCCCAAAAGTTCAATCACGTGATCCGGCGCGGCATAGCGCGCGGCGCCATCGGTGAGCTTGTGGCCGTAGAGCAAATTCGCTTCCACCGACATGTGCGGAAAAAGCCGCGCGTCCTGAAAGATGTAACCGACGCGGCGGTGGTTGGGCTTCAAGTCAACCTTGGCGGCCGAGTCAAACAGCACATGGCCGTCGACCGCGATGCGTCCTTGCGACGGCGTCACGACACCGGCGATCATATTGAGAATCGATGTTTTGCCGGCGCCCGACGGGCCAAATAACGCGGTTAAGCCCGGGGCTACCTGAAAAGCGGCGGTGATGGTGAAGTCGCCGCGCCGGGCTTCTATATCGACATCAAAGCTCATGCTTTGGCCCGATTGACGATGCGCCGTTCCATCCATTCCGAACCGATGATCGCCACCATGGAAACCGCCACCGACAGTACGGCGAGACGGATCGCGGGGCCTTCACCGCCGGGGGCTTGCAAAAAGCTGTAGATCGCTATGGGCAGCGTGCGGGTTTCGCCGGGGATATTCGAGACGAAGGTAATGGTCGCGCCGAACTCGCCGAAACTTTTGGCGAAGGACAAAATCGCGCCGGCGATGATGCCGGGCAGCGACAACGGCAGCGTGACGGTGAGGAAGCTCCACCACCAGCCCGCACCCAACGTGCGCGCGGCCACCTCCAAACGCTGATCTACCGCCTCTATGGACAGCCGCATGGCGCGCACCATCAGGGGCAGACCCATGATCGCCGCCGCCAGCGCCGCGCCCTCCCACTTGAAGGCGATTACAATGCCCAACGTGTCTTGTAAAAATCCGCCGATGGGCCCGCGCGTGCCGAAGAGCAGCAGGAGAATGAGTCCCGTCACCACCGGCGGCAGCACCAGCGGCATGTAGACGAAGCCGCTCAACAGACTCTTCAACGGGAAGTGCACCCGCGCCAGCACGTAGGCCAGACAGAATCCCAGCGGCAGAGACAGCAGCGTGCTCCACAGCCCGACTTTCAGGCTGAGGCTGACGGCTTCCCATTCCGCTGGCGACATTTCAAACAAGAGGGCCCCCACATGACGCGCTTACGATAACGCCCCTCGATATATCCACAAGACTATAACGCCACCGGACTGCCGCCTTTGACGGCGCACAGACGCTGACGCACGGCGGGCCGGGGTTCCTGTTCGCTGCCGTGTTCGTAGGCGACGATCTCCAGATGCGGCGCGAAAGCCTCCAGCAGTTCGCCGGGCGCCAGCAGGAAATCCGGATTGCGCGGCCGTCCCAGTTTCTCGTTGCCCTGCCCGAAGGTCTCGAAGATCAGCACGCCGCCGGGGCTCAAGGCCGCCACGAGATGCGGAAAGTGGGGCCGGTGCAGATAATTGGTGACGACGACCCCGGCGAACGCGCGGCCCGCCAAAGGCCAGCCGCCGCCCTCCAGGTCCGCGGCAATAACCTCTACCGGCGGCCCCTCGTTCAGGTCGGTGAGGCCCGTGACATCGACGTCTATGGCGGTCACCCAATGGCCCCGTTGGGCCAGGGCGCGGGTGTGGCGGCCATGGCCTGCGGCCACGTCCAGGACCGTCCCGCCGGGGGCGATCAGGGCCGCCCAGCGCAGGATCCAGGGGGAAGGCGAAATTGCCGGGTCTGATGGGCGATCAAAGCTGGTCTTTGGCTCGGTCATGGAGGCTATTATAAGGCGGATTTCAAGACCTTGGGTGTCCTTTGACGCGTGTTTGACGCCCCAAAAAGAAGCCACTAAGAAGAGCCCAAAAGCGGCACGGGATGACGTGCCGGTAAAAGAACGCGCATGAGAGGGAATGCACCGTTGGCCGATCACAAGAAGTCTGCTGAGAGCGTTTTGACCCTGGCGGCGGATTTTCCGCAGGCCGCGCACGATGCGTGGCTGAAGCTGGTCGACAAGGTTCTGAACGGCGCGCCCTTCGATAAGAAACTGGTCTCGCGCACTTACGACGGCATTGCCCTGCAGCCGCTCTACACCCGGGCCGACTGGAAAGCCGACGGCGACGCCTCTGGATTGCCCGGTGGCGCGCCCTTCACCCGCGGCAGCCGCGTGCTCGGCACTGCGGTCAACGGCTGGGACATCCGCCAGGCCCACGCCCATCCCGATCCCGCCACGGCCAACGCCGAAATCCTCCAGGATCTGGAGCGCGGCGTTACGTCCATCATCCTGAAGCTCGACCCGACCGGCGCCAATGGTATCGCCGTCCGCACCCTCGCCGACCTCGACCGCGCGCTGAAGGACGTGATGCTCGACCTCGCCCCCGTGGTGCTGGATTGCGCCGGTCCGCCGGTACCTTACATCGCGCTGCTGATGGCGCTCCTCGAAAAGCGCGGCATTAAATCCTTCACCGGCAACTTCGGCCTCGACGGTTTCGCCGGCATCGCCGCGCGCGGCAAACTCACCGCGCCGCTGGAAACCGGCCTGAAGCGCATCGCCGATGTGGCCTCTTACGTTTCCAGGAATTATCCCAAGGCCCGCGCCATCAACCTCACCACGGTGGTCTACCACTCGGCGGGCGCATCGGACGCCCAGGAACTCGGCTGCGCGCTGGCCGCCGGTGTCGAATATCTGCGCGCCCTGACTGGTGTTGGGACCACGGCCGGTCTCGATATCGACCAAGCCGCCAACCAGATCGCCTTCACCACCGCCGTCGATGCCGACATGTTTCTGTCCATCGCCAAGATCCGCGCCTTGCGCAAACTCTGGGCGCGCGTGACGGAGGCCTGCGGCGTCGCCGTCGAGAACCGCACCGCGCCCATCACCGCCCAAACCGCGCCGCGCATGATGAGCAAGCGCGATCCCTGGGTGAACATGCTGCGCACCACCGTCGCGTCCTTCGCCGCCGGTGTCGCCGGGGCCGACGCCGTCACCGTGCTGCCCTTCAGCAACGCCATTGGCCTGCCCGACGACCTCGCGCGCCGCGTCGCGCGCAATACCCAAGTCGTTTTGCAAGAAGAGTCGTCCATCGCCCGCGTCATCGATCCCGCCGGCGGCGCGTGGATGTTCGAAAAACTCACCGACGACCTTTCCGAAAAAGCCTGGGCCTTCTTCCAGGAGATCGAAAAGCAGGGCGGCATGACCAAGGGCATCATGTCGGGCTTTGTCGCCGGCAAGATCGCCGCCACCCATGCCGAGCGCGCCAAGAACATCGCCAGGCGCAAGGACGCCGTCACCGGCGTCAGCGAATTCCCCAACATCAACGAAACCGCCGTGGCGCCCGTGAAGGCCGAAGCCCCCAAGGGCAACGACACACCCGAAGGCGCGGTCAATCTCGCCGCGCCGTCCAACGGCGCCATGATCGAGAGCCTGGTGAAGGCCGTAAAATCAGGTGCGAACGTCGCCGCCATGAGCGCGCCCTTGCCGCAAGGCGACGCCGTCAGCATCACGCCGCTGCCGAAAGTGCGGCTGGCCGAAGACTTCGAAGCCCTGCGCGACGCCGGCGACGGCTTCAAGGCCGCCTACGGCCAGCGCCCGAAGATCTTTCTCGCCAATATCGGCAACGTCGCCCAGTTTACGGGCCGCGCCACCTTCGCCAAGAACTTCTTCGAAGCCGGCGGCATCGAAGCGGTGTTCGGCGCGGGCGGCACGGAGAGCGCCGCCATCGTGCGCGATTTCAAATCCAGCGCCGCCAGCTTCGCCATCGTCTGCAGCACAGACACGGTTTACGGCGAACACGCCGCCAGCGTCGCCAAGGCGCTGAAGGAGGCGGGCGCCGCCGTGGTCTACATGGCGGGCAAACCCGCCGCCGACGCCGAACCGGCGCTGAAAGCCGCGGGCATCGACGCCTTCATCTTTATCGGCTGCGACGCGAAAGCCGTGCTTGAGAACGCCCACCAGCGCCTCAAAGCCGGCCAGTGACAAAAATAGCAAAAATAGGGACGGACCCCTATTAACGACGCTTTGGTTTATTGAAAAATCTGGAAATAGGGGTCCGTCCCTATTTTTGAGGACCGCACGATGAACAAGATCACCATCCCCAACTTCGCCGACGTCGCGCTCGCCTCCACGTCCAACGCCGGCGGCATCAGCGCCGACGACTGGAAGAAGAAGGCCGAAGCCGAGGCCAACGCCAAGCTCGACGATCTCGCCTGGCAGACGCCGGAAGGCATCGCCGTGAAGCCGCTATTCACCGCGAAGGATCTGGAAGGTCTCGACTTCCTCGACACGCGCCCCGGCATGACGCCCTTCCTGCGCGGTCCTTATCCCGTCATGTACGTCACCCAGCCCTGGACCGTGCGCCAATACGCCGGGTTCTCCACCGCCGAAGACTCCAACGCTTTCTACCGCCGCAACCTCGCCGCCGGTCAAAAGGGCCTTTCCATCGCCTTCGATCTGGCCACCCACCGCGGCTACGACAGCGACCATCCGCGCGTCATGGGCGACGTCGGCATGGCCGGCGTGGCCGTGGACTCCATTCTCGATATGCGCACCCTGTTCGACGGCATCCCGCTCGACCAGATGAGCGTGTCCATGACCATGAACGGCGCCGTGCTGCCGGTGCTGGCGCTCTACATCGTCGCGGCGGAAGAACAGGGCGTGAAGCCCGAACAGCTGTCCGGCACCATTCAGAACGACATTCTGAAGGAGTTCATGGTGCGCAACACCTACATCTACCCGCCCAAGCCGAGCATGCGCATCATCTCGGACATCTTCGCCTTCACCTCGACCAAGATGCCGAAGTTCAACTCCATCTCCATCTCCGGCTATCACATGCAGGAAGCCGGCGCGACCGCCGACCTGGAGCTGGCTTACACCCTGGCCGACGGCGTCGAATACGCCCGCGCGGGCATGAATGTCGGCCTCGACATCGACGCCTTCGCCCCGCGCCTCAGCTTCTTCTGGGCCATCGGCATGAACTTCTTCATGGAAGTCGCCAAGATGCGCGCCGCGCGCATGCTCTGGGCCAAGCTCATCAAGCAGTTCAACCCCAAGAGCGACAAGTCCCTCAACCTGCGCACCCACAGCCAGACCTCCGGCTGGAGCCTCACGGCCCAGGACGTTTACAACAACGTGGTCCGCACCTGCGTCGAAGCCATGGCCGCCACCCAAGGCCATACCCAGTCGCTACACACCAACGCCCTCGACGAAGCCCTGGCCCTGCCCACCGACTTCTCCGCGCGCATCGCCCGCAACACGCAGCTGTTTATCCAGCAGGAAACCGGCACCACCCGCAGCGTCGACCCCTGGGGCGGCAGCTACTACGTCGAACGCCTGACCTACGAGCTGGCCGCCAAGGCCTGGGCGCACATTCAGGAAGTCGAAAGCCTCGGCGGCATGGCGAAAGCCATCGAAGCCGGCATTCCGAAGCTGCGCATCGAAGAAGCCGCCGCCCGCACCCAGGCGCGCATCGATTCCGGCCGCCAGACCGTCGTCGGCGTCAACAAGTACAAGCTCGACACCAAAGAGAACATCGAAGTGCGCAGCGTCGACAACAGCGCCGTGCGCGCCGCGCAGTTGGACAAGCTGAAGCGCCTGCGCGCCGAACGCGACCAGGCCTCGGTCGACAGAGCCTTGAACGCCCTGACGGAAGCCGCCAAATCCGGCACGGGCAACTTGCTGGAACTGGCCGTCAACGCGGGCCGCGCCAAGGCCACCGTGGGCGAAATCACCCTGGCGCTGGAAAAAGTCTACAGCCGCCACGTGGCCGAGATAAAGTCCATCTCGGGCGTGTACCGGAAAGAAGTGGGAGCGGGGTCCGAAGCCGTGAACAAGGTTCTGAAGATGGTCGAGACCTTCGCCGAGAAGGAAGGCCGCCGCCCGCGTATCCTCATCGCCAAAATGGGCCAGGACGGTCACGACCGCGGCCAGAAGGTCATCGCCTCGGCCTTCGCCGACCTCGGCTTCGACGTCGACATCGGCCCCTTGTTCCAGACTCCTGGTGAAGCAGCGAAGCAAGCCGTGGAAAACGACGTGCACATCATCGGCGCGTCTTCCTTGGCCGCCGGCCACCTGACTCTCGTACCCGCCCTGAAGGCCGAACTGAAAGCCCTGGGCCGCGAGGACATCATGGTGGTCGTGGGCGGCGTCATCCCGCCGCAGGACTTCGATGCGCTGTACAAAGCCGGCGCCGCCGCGATCTTCCCGCCGGGCACCGTCATCAGCGACGCCGCCGTGGGACTGCTCGACAAACTCAACGCCGCGCTGGGCCACTAAATCCGTGATCTGCAACCTGGAGTACGCTGCTTGATTTTTGGCGTGCTCCTCCTTACTATTCTATAAAAGTAAGGAGACTTCATGGTCACGAGCACCTTGACTGCCAAAGGCCAAACAACGATTCCGAAAGACGTGCGCGAGCGCTTGAATCTCAAACCTGGCGACGAACTGATGTATACTGTTGATGCTGGGCGCATCATCATTCGGCCGCGTACGGGCAGCGTGAAAGACCTTGAGGGTATCCTGCCTCAGCCCACCCGCAAGGCGACGCTTCGGGACATGAAATCAGCAATAGCTGCCGGGGCCGCCAAACGTGCTCGGCGTTGACACCAACGTGCTGATCCGTTTCCTCGTGAAGGACGACCCGCGTCAAACACTCATAGCCGAGACTTTTTTCCGCAAAAAAATATCGATCACCAATCCCGGTTTCATCAATCTTGTTGTATTAGCCGAGACTGTTTGGGTTCTGACGCGCACATATAAATACCAGAAGTCAGTTATCTTGGAAGTTATTGGCCGCATTTTGAACGCTGCCGAGTTAGTCGTTGAGGACGCCGAAAGCGTGGAGACTGCGCTAGAGATGTATAGAACACAACCTATCGATTTTGCCGATGCGCTTGTCGCTGCGCACAATCAATCGCAGGGATGTCGAACCACCGTCACCTTTGACCGGAAGCTTGCCGCGACAGCGCTTGCGCAGGCGATATGACCGCAGCGCGTAAGTTTCCGTCCGCCATCGAATATGCCGACGGCGTTCTGTCGGGCGACCGCGCCAAGCTCGCGCGGGCGATTACCTTAATCGAATCGCGCAATCCCGATCATCAGAAGCTGGCGCAAGAAATGTTGATCGAGCTGTTGCCCAAAACCGGCAACAGCTTGCGCATCGGCATCAGCGGCCTGCCCGGCGCGGGCAAAAGCACCTTCATCGACGCCTTCGGCACCATGCTCACCGGCATGGGCCACAAGGTCGCCGTGCTGGCCGTGGACCCCACGTCCTCCCGCACCGGCGGCAGCATCCTCGGCGACAAGACGCGCATGAGCCGCCTGTCGACGGACCCGAATGCTTTCATCAGGCCCTCGCCCACCGGCGGCACCTTGGGCGGCGTCGCCCGCGCCACGCGCGAGGCGATTCTTGTGTGTGAAGCGGCGGGCTTCGACGTGATCCTGGTGGAAACCGTCGGCGTCGGCCAAAGCGAGATCACGGTTTCGGAGATGGTGGATTTCTTCCTGGTGCTGATGATCGCCGGCGGCGGCGACGAACTGCAGGGCATCAAAAAAGGCGTGCTGGAAATCGCCGACATGATCGCCATCACCAAAGCCGACGGCGACAACGAGAACCGCGCCAGGATCACGGCGGCCGACTATCAGCATGCGATGAGGATTGTCACGCCCGCCAGCCCCACATGGATTGCGCCGGTCATCACCGTCAGCTCCCTGCAGAACAAGGGCCTCGATACGCTGTGGGAGCATATCCAGAACCACAAGAAACTCCTGGCCGCCAGCGGCGAGTTCGACGGCAAGCGCCGCGCCCAAATGCTGCGCTGGATGTGGGCCATGGTCGAAGACCGCCTGATGACAACCTTAAAGTCCGAACCCGCCGTCAAAACGCTGGTTCCGGCCTTGGAGAAAGATATCGCCGCGGGCAAACTGACGCCTGCATTGGCGGTGGAACGCATCCTCAAAGCCTTTGGGATGTGAGCATACGGGGGAGATTGCGATGTTTCGTCATCTGACAGGCGCCGCGATTGTCGCGGCCCTTCTGACCACACCAGCTTGCGCGGCGGACAAACGTCTCGAAGCCCGCGCCCGCGCCATTCACTCCAAAGTCATCACCATCGACACCCACGTCGATATCCCGGCCGACTTCTCCACCGACGCCTACGACATGATGCGCCCAGGCCCGCGGTTTCAGCAGGTGCATCTGCCGACCATGATGACGGGCGGCATGGATGCGCCTTTCATCGTCGTCTTTGTCGGCCAGGGGCCGCGCACCACGTCGGGTTACGCCCGCGCGCTGTCCGACGCTTTCGTGAAGTTCGCCGCCATCCACAAGCTCACCGAGGAGATTTATCCCGAGCAGATCGAGCTGGCGCTCACCGCCGCCGACGTGCGCCGCATTCACACCGCCGGCAAAAAGGTCGCGCTCATCGGCATCGAGAACGGCTACCCCATGGGCAAGGACATCCGCCTGCTCGATCAGTTCTACGATTACGGCGGGCGGTATCTCGGCCTCGTGCACAACGGCCACAACGATCTCGCCGACTCCGCCCAGCCCAATAAAGAGAAGAACGAACCCGTCGCCGAGTGGAACGGCCTGTCGCCGTTGGGCAAGCAAGCGGTCAAACGCCTCAACGCGCGCGGCATCATGGTCGACGTATCGCACGCGTCCAACCAGGCGACGCTGGACATGCTGGCCGTTTCCGCCGCGCCCATCATCGCCAGCCATTCCGGCGTCAAAAGCGTCTTCAACCATCACCGCAATCTCAGCGACGAAGCCCTCGAAGGCTTCAAGCGCAACGGCGGCGTCGCGCAGATGGTGGCCTTCGATAGCTATTTGAAGGCCGTACCTCCGGAGAAGACCGCGGCCATCGCCGCGCTGGCCAAGCAGATGAACATCCAGGGTTTCGGCGACATCCTGAAATTGTCCGGCGATCAGGCTCGCGCCTACGACGCCCGCATGGCCGAGATCGACGAGCGTTGGCCCAAGGCCGGCGTGAAGGAGCTGGTCGACCACATCGACTACGCCGTCAAGAAAATGGGTATCGACCATGTCGGTATTTCATCCGACTTTAACGGCGGCGGCGGTATTCACGGCTGGTCAAACGCCGGTGAAACGTTCAATGTCACCCTCGAATTGGTCAAGCGCGGCTATACTGAAGAGCAGATCGCCAAAATATGGGGCGGCAACCTGTTACGCGTCATGGAACAGGTTGAACGCATTGCCGCCTCTCAAAAAGACGACCCAAAAAACACGCGCCAAAAGCCCTAAAAAGCGCCTTCCGCCGATGACGATTCCGCCCCGCAGTTCCCCGCCCCTCACCTTTAGCCAGCATCTCACCGTCGCCAGCGCGCGCATGTTCTTCGGCGTCATCACCAGCGCCGTGCGCCTGACGCGCGGCCTCGCGCCCGAAGGCTGGGAGACGCTGCGCTACGGCACCCACCGCGACGAGACCCTGGATCACCTGCCCGCCGGCGACGGCGCCGAAGTCCGCGCGCCGGTCGTGTTCTTCCACGGCGGCGGCTGGATGATGGGCTCCACCGACGCCTACAGCCACGACCTCCTGTTTCTCGGCGAAGCCGGGTATCCGGTTTTCAACGTCGAATATCCGAAGGCTCCGGAAACCGGCCATCCCTGGATTCTGCGCTCGGTGTTCAAGGCGCTCGCGTTTATCCGCACGACCTTTCCGGACGTCGAGGCCGTGCATCTCATGGGCGATTCCGCCGGCGGCAATCTTGCCATTATGGCGGCCCTCAAGACCGAAAACCCCGAGCTTCTGAAAGCCATCGATCCGTCGCTCACGCCCGGCGATCTGCCGCGCGTGCTCAGCGTGACGTCGCTCTACGGCGTCTATGATCGCGCGACATGTTTGGACGGCAGCATCTTCGGCGCCGATACGATGATCGAGTCCTATGCAGGCCCCGGCGCTTTGGGCGAGACCGTCGATGAACACCACGCCATCACGCCCATGGATCTCGCGTTCACCAAGCACCCGCCCTGCCTGTTGATTTGCGGCGAGTCCGATCCGCTGCTGGCGTCCCAGGAGATTTACGCCACACGCCTCAAGAAATCCGGGCACAAGGTCACCACCAAGGTTTACCCCGGCGCCATCCACGCCTTCTTCAACCTCACCGACAGCCGCCCCAAAGCGGCCAGCCGCGCAGATATCCTAAAATTTTTGAACGGCCTGTAGAGCGGCTTATTTTTCCGTGAGGATGCCGTACAGCTCCGGGCGGCGGTCGCGGAAGAAGCCGAAGGACGCGCGATTGCGGCGCACCTCGTCGAGGTCGAATTCGGCCACCAGCACGCCCTCTTCGGTCCGCCCAAACTCCCGCACCTTGTCGCCGCGCTGGCTGGCGATGAAGGAGGAGCCGTAGAAGATCTGGCCGTGCTCGTTGCCGATGCGGTTGGCGGCGACAACCGGCACGACGTTGGACACGGCGTGGCCGATCATGGCGCGCTGCCACAGGTCTTTCGTATCCAACGCGGTGTTGTCGGGCTCGGAACCGATGGCCGTGGGATAGAACAATACGTCCGCGCCCATCAGCATCATGGCGCGCGCCGTTTCCGGAAACCACTGGTCCCAGCAGATGCCGACGCCGACTTTGCCGTGTTTGGTGTTCCACACCTTGAAACCGGTGTTGCCGGGGCGGAAGTAGAACTTCTCTTCGTAGCCCGGCCCGTCGGGGATGTGGCTCTTGCGGTACACACCCATGACCTCGCCGTCGGCATCGATCATGGCCAGGCTGTTATAAAAATGTTGGCCGTCGCGCTCGAAGATCGACGCCGGAATCGCCACGCCCAGCTTCTTCGCCACGGGCGCCAGCTTCACCACCACCGGATGCGTCGCGGCGGGATAGGCGCTGTCGAAGTGATGGTCTTTCTCTTCGCGGCAGAAGTACGGCCCCTGCAACAGTTCCGGCGGCAGGATCACTTGCGCGCCCTGCTTGGCCGCCTGTTCGATGAAGCCCGCCGTGCGGTCGATGTTCTCCGCCATGTTCTCGGAGAAGGCGCACTGGATGGCCGCGACTTTCATTTTCGTCATTTCACCTGTCCTCTTGGACAAGAGGTTGCTGCTGGGTGATGCAATGGAACGAACCGCCGCCGGTTATAACATGTCCGGCTGGCAAGCCCACCGTGCGGCGTCCCGGAAACGCACCCGCGATCTTCGCCACGGCGGCGTCATCGGTCGCCGCGCCGTAGAGCGGCACCACCACCGTCGTATTGCCGATATAGAAGTTCATGGAACTGGCGGGAATCAGCTCGCCGTCCTCGTTTTCAATGCGCCCCGGCGACGGCACCGTCACGATGTCCAGCTTCCGCCCGTGGATGTCGGTGGCGGCCTTGAGGTCGGCGATGATGGCCTTCAGCGCATCGCGGTTCGGATCGTCGCTGCCGGACGGCTCCATGCACATCACCACGCCGGGCGCGATGAAGCGCGCGATGTTGTCGACGTGGCCGTCGGTGTGGTCGTTGGCTAAGCCGTCGCCCAGCCAAATCAGTTTTTCGAGACCCAACCCATGGCGCAGGCGCTCCTCAATATCAGCCTGGCTCAAATCCGGGTTGCGGTTGGCGTTCAGCAAACACTGGCGCGTGGTCAGGCACGTGCCTTGTCCATCGACGTCGATGGAGCCGCCTTCCAGCACCCAGGAATTCGTCAGGGTCACGACACCGGCTTTCGCCGCCACGAAAGGCGCCACGCCGTCGTCGCCGTCCAGCACGTACTTGCCGCCCCAGCCGTTGAAGAGAAAACACGCCGCCGCCAGCTTCCCTGCCGCGCGCACAAAGATCGGCGCGGTGTCGCGGAACCAGATGTCGCCGAACACACCCGGAATAATCTCCGCGCCCATGCCCGCCAGCGCGGCCTTCGCCGACGCCACGGCGTCGTCGCCGCAGGCCACGATCTTCAAAGCTTCACCGCGCGGCTTTCCATCGGGGCCCACATCGGCGATGGCCTTGAACAGCGCGGCCACTTCGGCCCGCGCCGGTTCCAGGTCTTCCAGCCACAGGTCGGCGGCGCTGGGCCAGGCGGACCAGACGGCGCTGTGCGGTTCCCACTCGGCGGGCTGAAGGATGGGGTTATTTTTCATGCGCGTGATCTACTGTCTCGGGCCCCGTCATGCAATGACGGAATCATGAAAATCAATAAAGCCGCATCCAGCCGCCGGCCCACAGCCACAGCGGCCCAGCGCCATCCCGATATACGTCAGGACGAAAACGCCAACCGCGAGAAGTGGTGTATAAGAAGCCATGTCGTCGGGAAACCTAACAGCCGATCGCCGCTTCGCCTATGCCCAGATGCTGCGCAAGGACGGCGACGCCGTGGCCGCCGCCGATCTTCTGGCGCAGACATTGGAACTCACGCCGCATTGGGCCGAGGCGCAATTCACCCTCGCCGAAACCCTCGCCGAAGCCGATCGCAAAGATGAAGCCCTCGCGGCCTACAACGCCTACCTCGCCCTCGATCCCGCCGATTCCATGGGCGCGGCGGTGAAACTGGCGTTGCTGGGCGCAAACTCCGGCGACGCGTTACCGGAGGCCTACGTCCGCCGCCTCTTCGACGACTACGCTGCACGCTTCGATACGGCGCTGGTCGGTAAACTGAAATATCGCGGCCCGCAAATCCTGCGCGCCGCCATCGACCAGGCGCAGCCCTACGGCATGTTCTCCCGCGCCTACGATCTCGGCTGCGGCACCGGCCTCATGGGCGCGGCGTTACGCGAACGCGTGCAATGGCTGGGCGGTGTCGATCTTTCCCCCGCCATGATCAAGGAAGCCGAATGCAAAGGCATCTACGATGAGCTGGCCGTAGGCGATATGCTGAACGCGCTCCATGACATTGAATCCTGCGATCTGATCGTCGCCGCCGACGTGCTCACTTACGTAGGCGATCTCGCACCCATTTTCGAAACCGTGCGCACAAAACTCGACGGCTTTTTCGCCTTCACCATCCAGAAAAAAGACGGCGACGGCTTCGCCCTCGGCGCGGAACACCGCTTCAGCCACAGCCGCGACTACATCACGGCCCTCGCGTATCAAAAGGGGTTTGAAATTCTGCTGCTGCAGGATGCCGTCACACGCCAGGAAAAGGGCGTCGACGTGCCCGGCCTTGTGGCCGTGCTGAGTTAGTCTAACTGCAGCACAACCGCTTTGAGATAAGCACTCTCCGGCAGGAACGGATGCACCGGATGGTCCGGCGCCGCGCCCGATGTGCGGATGATGCGTGCGTTGCGGCTGGCGTCGGTCACGCCGCGCGCCACGGCGGCGGTGAAGTCTTCCAGCGGCGCGTTGTGGCTGCAGGACGCCATGAACAAGAGGCCGCCCGGCGCGGTCACACCGGCGCACATGCGCGCCAGCTTGCGGTAGCCTTGCAGGCCCACCTTCATATCCTTGCGCGATTTCACGAAGGCCGGCGGATCGCCGATGACCACATCCCACGTCGCCTTGCGCGTCAGCGCCGCGTCCAGAAACGGAAATACTTCGGCCTTCTCGAAGGCGCATGTGACGCCATTGGCCTTTGCGGCTTTGGCCGCCAGTTCCAGCGCCGGCGCGGAACGGTCCACGCCCAACACCTCTTTCGCGCCCGCTTTGGCCGCCGGCAGCGCGAAGCCGCCGGTGTGGGTGTAAAGATCGAGCACGCTGGCACCCTTGCTCATGGACGCCATGAAGGCGTGATTGTCGCGCTGGTCGAAGAACCAGCCGGTCTTCTGGCCCGACATCAGATCGGCATAGAACGTCACGCCGTTCTCTTCCACCGGCACGGGTCCATCGAGATTGCCGAAGGCGCAGCGCACGTTGTCTTCCAGGCCTTCCAGCGCGCGGGCCGCGCCTTCGCCCCGGACGATCACGGTTTTCGCACCCAGATCCCGCAGGGCCGTGGCGATCATATCGCTCAACGCGTCCATGCCCGCCGTATTGGGCTGAACCACAAACGAGTCGCCGAAGCGGTCCACGATCAACCCCGGCAGGCCATCGGCCTCCGCGTGAATCAGACGATAGAAGGGCGCGGCGAAAAGTCTTTCGCGCAAGGCCAGCGCGCGGCGCAAATGTTCGCCGACAAAGGCCGCGTCAATCGGCGTATCGCCCTTGGCGCTCAGCAGCCGCGCCGCGATCAGCGTGCGCGGATTAAAATGCGCCGTCGCAAGCTGCGCGCCGCCCGCGTCGGTCACCGTCACAACCGACCCCGGCGCCAGCGCCTTGGCGGCGGCGTCCATATCCACTTCGTTGGAATACACCCACGGATGCCCCGATTTCAGCCGCTTGTGGGCGCTGGGTTTCATTTTCAAGCGCGGGTGGCGGGTGCTTTGGGTCATGCGGGCGGCACATTAGCCGCACCGGCCCCTAAAAGCGCCAAAAAAAACGCCGGTCTTATTCCGCCGGGATCGCCAGCGGCGCGGGCATCGATACGGGCCGGCTGTCGGCCACCGGCCGTTTTGCCGTCACCGGCGCTTCAAACGTCTCGCCCGGACGGCCGAACAGCACTTGCAGCTTGGTCTTCCAGGTGGGCGCACCGAAGAAATCTCGCCACAGGTAAACGTACTCGTTCACCAGCACGACGATGAGGTTGGTGGAGTTGGGCGCGTGCGTCACCCCATACACCATGCGCTCGCCGGCGAAAGCCGCGTGACTGCCCAGCAGCCGATCCCAGATCACGGTGAAGCCGCCGTAGTTGCGGTCCATGTACACCGGGTTGCGGCTGTGGTGGATGCCGTGGTTGGAGGGCGACATGAAAATCCGGTCCCACCAGCCCCAGGTGCCGAAGCGCGCGGTGTGGCAGAACAGCTGGAACACGATGCCCGCGCCGAACAGCGTCACCAATAATGGATGCAGCCCAAACAGGCACAGCGCCGGCATGGTGATGGCCTTGGGGATGAACTGCAGCAGGTGTTGGCGCCAGTTGGTGAAGTAGTCGAACTCGGTCGAGCTGTGATGCGTCGCATGATCGGCCCAGAACAGGCGGACCTCGTGCATCAGGCGGTGATAGAAGTAGTGAAAGAACTCACCGGCCAGGAAATACAGCGGCACCGTCCACCACGTCAGCGGCACGCGCCATTCACTGGTGTTGTAGGCCACGAAGCCCAGCCCGATGGTCACCGCCTGCCCGAAGGTCGATGTCGTCACCAGGATCAGCGCGAAGCTCTGAAAGTTCACCAGGCCGTTCTTGGGGAACAGCGGGCGCGGGTTGGCGCTTGAGCGGGTTTCCCACCACTCGGCCAAGCGCAAGCCGACTTCGATGGACACCAGGATTGTGAAGAACGCGCCGATGCCCGCCGTGTAGACGTTCACGAAATCCTGCAGGTCGGGAAGGCCGAGGTTGAGCGTATCGAACTCCTTTTCCATCGGCCCTTCTCCGTCTTACTCGGCGGCGACGGCGATGGGCGTAGGCATCATGCCCGCGCTCTTATCAACGGCCGCGCCCTTCGGCACGGGCGGCGCTTCGAAGGTTTCGCCGGGGCGGCCCAGGACCACCTTGATCTTCTCGGCCCAGGTCGGGGCGGCGAAGAAGTCGCGCCACAGGTAGACGTACTCGCTGATCAGCACGGTGACAAAGTTCGTGGAATTCGGCGCGTGGGTGATGCCGTAGACCATGCGCTCGCCGTTGTAGTTGGCGTAGGTGCCCAGCAGGCGATCCCAGATCACCGTGAAGCCGCCGTAGTTGCGGTCCATGTACACCGGGTTGCGGCTGTGATGGATACCGTGGTTGGACGGCGACATGAAGGTCGTGTCCCACCAGCCCCAGGTGCCGAAGCGCGAGGTGTGGCAGAACAGCTGGAACGAAATGAACGCGCCGAACAGCATCACGCCCGCCGGGTGGAACCCCAGCAGCGTCAGGAACGGCATGGTCACCATCTTCGGAATCCACTGGAACAGATGCTGGCGCCAGTTGGTGGAGTAGTCGAACTCCGTCGCGCTGTGATGCGTGGCATGGTCCGCCCAGAAGAAACGGATCTCGTGCATCAGACGATGATAGAAGTAGTGGAAGAACTCACCGGCTAGGAAATACAGCGGCACCGTCCACCACGACAGCGGAATGCGCCAGTCGCTGAGGCTGTAGGCCGCGAAGCCCAGGCCCAGGGTCATGGCCCCACCAAAGCCCGCGGTGGTCATGGTGTACGCCGTGCTCAGCAGAAAATTGCAGACGCCGTTTTTGGGCAGCAGATCGCGCGGCTGCGCGGTTCCGCGGCTGGCCCACCACTCCGGCAGGCGCAGGCCCACTTCAATGGCGGGCAGGATGGTGAAAAACGCGACAATGCCGACGGAGTAGATTTGCCAGGTGGCTTGCAGATCGAGCATGCCCAGGACGCTGGCGTCGTAGCGCTCCATAACGGATCTCCCTAACAGCCGTTCGGGAAAGTCTCTGCTTTCAGTCCAGGACTGTCAAGAATGTCCGGACTTTTGAAGCTGTTACGCGGGCGTTACGCCCGTGGCAAAAAGCTTGATTTTGGGGGCCTTTAGCCCTTAGCGCGGTCGTGCAAAGCGCGATGAAAAACCTGGTAACCGATGTAGAGCGCCACGGCCAAGGCGAACTGAATCCAACGCGACGTGTTGGTCCACATGCAGACAACGATGGCCAGGAAGAAGAACGTATTGATGCCGATGACCACCTTGTCCAGCTTGGCCGCCTGCTGGGGCGACAGGGCGGCGATGCGCGCCTGAAGGCGGTCCATCATGCGCCGGTAAGGACGCAGGAAGGCCGAGACACCGCCTTCAACGACTTTCTGGAAACCCACGTGAACCTCCCGCCGCGTTCGTTGTGCGGTCGACTTTGAAGCGGTTGCCTTCGCGCACGATCATCTTGTGGCAGCCGGGGCAATCCTGCGCCAGCGAATAGATGCTGATGGACATCTTCACACCGCAGTTGGGGCACAGGCCGAACCAGGTGCCGCGGACAATGCGCGAGCGCACGAAGAAGCCGTTGACGATGCCGAAGAAGGCCAGCGGTACGCCGATGACGATCCCGATGGCGCCGGTCGAGCACAGGCCGATGCCGCCCAGGATCGCCAGCCACTCCAGCGCGCTGGGCTTGTGCAGAAACGCGGTCTGCCAGGGCTCGAAGAAAGCTTCGGTGGTTTTTTCGCCGGAAAAATTTGGGGTAAGATTGTCGGTGCTCATTTCGGACCCGCCGCCAGGTTTTCCCAGGTCTTATACAGAATGAACGTACCCACCAGAACATTCACCACGTGATAATAGGCCACGACCTGATCGTGCATCGGGCGGAACACGGCCGAGGTCAGCGTGGTGTCGCGGATGGCTTTCGCCGCCGCCCAGAACATCCAGATGTCGACGATCAGCACCGTCAGGAATCCGGCGACCGCGGCCCATGGGCCGCCCACCGTCATCATTTTGTCGTAGGCCGCCGGCGGCCAGGGCGATAGCGCGCCGCGGTAGAATGTGCCGATGGTGAACGGGCCCAGAATCCCCAGCGGATAAAGCCAGAGATGGGTGAAAAGAAAGCTGGGCTTTTCCGGATGTATTTTGCCGGTGATGGAAAGCCGCAAGGTCTGCAGCAGCATCAGCACCAGCACGACCACCGCCGCCGGATAGGCGATGCTCCAAAACGTACTACTCACGACACGCCTCCCCCTGAGCCGATCGCGACCCCGTTACTCGGCCGCGACTCCGTAAGCCGCACCCTGCACCGGAAGCGGCGTGCTGGCAACGGAGGCGGTTTGCTCCGGCGCCTCGAAGGTTTCACCGGGGCGGCCGAACAGCACCAGGAGTTTGGTCTTCCAATCCGGCGCGGCAAAGTAATCGCGCCACAGATACGTATACTCGTTGAAGTACACGGTGATCAGGTTGGTGGACTTCAACTCGTGCGTGATGCCGTAGACCATGCGTTCGCCGTCATAGCTGGCGTAGGTGCCGAACAGGCGGTCGAAGATCACCGTGCCGCCGCCGTAGTTGCGGTCCATGTAGACCGGGTTGCGGCTGTGATGGATGCCGTGATTGGTCGGCGACATGCCCAGCTTGTCCCAGGAACCCCAGGTGCCGAACCGCGCGGTGTGGCAGAACAACTGAAACGCCACGAAGATACCGAACAGCGCGGTCAGCAGCGGGTGGAAGCCCAAGAGCGCCAGCACCGGCATGACGATCATCTTCGGAATCCATTCGAACAGATGGAACCGCAGGCTGGTGGTGTAGTCGAATTCCGTCGCGCTGTGATGGACCGAGTGGTCGGCCCAGAACAGCCGCACTTCATGCATCAGGCGGTGATAAAAATAGTGGATGAACTCGCCGGCCAGGAAATAGAGCGGCACCGTCCACCAGTTCAGCGGAATTTTCCAGCCGCTGAAATTGTAGGCCACCATGGACAGACCGAACATCGCGATGGTGCCGGGCAAAGCCAAGGTGAGGTCGTAGCCGGTGCGCGTGAGGAAATTGACGATGCCGTTTTCCGGGAACAGCGGCCGGGCGTCGGGCGTGCCGCGCGTGGCGTGCCATTCACTAAAACGCAGGCCCACTTCGATGGAAATCACCACCATGTAGAAGCTGCCCATGCCGGCAATCCACAGCTGCCAGAAGTTCTGCAGCTCGGGTAATCCAAGGGAACTGGTGTCGGGCATCATGGCGTGCGCACTCCAACGGTAACACGGCGTCTATATTTAATGACGCGTGTCCAGCCAGTCAATTAAAAGCGTTTGATTGCAGGGAGTTACGGCCTGTTACAGACGTAGCTGCTTGTTTTTCAAGGGCTTACGCCACCCAGGCCTTCGGCACCGTGACGGGGAAATCCATCAGCATCTGCGCGTGGGCTTTGCCTTGGGCGTCGTAGCGGATGGACCCGACTCCGCCGCCGCCGAGGGCTTCGTGCAGCAGGAAGTTGAAGCCGTGCAGGCCCGGCCACGGGTAGCGCACGACTTCGCCCTTGGCCAGATGCGCCATGTATGTGGCCACGGCCTCGGCGGTGAGCTGCTGCGCGATGGCCGGCAGGAACTCCGGCTTGCGCGCCATGATGACGACGTTGGAAACGTCGCCTTTGTCGCCGCTGCGCCCATAGGCGATCTTGATCAGCGGCACGGTCACGCTCTCGCCGCCGTTCACGGCAGGATACTTTTCATCGCGCGGCGCGGCGTTGGTGATCGCCTGACCTTGGGTCGGGATATTCACGGCAATGCGCCGGCCGTTGAAATCCACTTCCGGCTTCAGGCGGTTTTTCTCCAGCAGGAACGAATAGAGTCGTAAGACCGGCTGCACCGGCGGGCGGCCGCTGGCGACCCCCGCGATGCCCTGCCCGGTGCCCGTCGAAGCGGGCGCGATCTCGCGCGAGAAAATTTCCACGGCGCGTTTGTCGTAGTGATGCACGCCGATTTTGAGAATGGTCTCGCGCACCTTGGAGGCTTGGCCGTGCGGACCATAGGTCGCTTCCGCGCCCAGCACTTCCACGTTCACGTCGGCGAAGTCGCCGAGGCCTTCGCGCTCATAAATCCGGCGGCAGCGTTTCAGAATCGACGCCGCCACGGCGCGCGCCTTATCCACCGCATCGATGCCGTTGACCATCAGGTTGGCGATGGCGCGGAAACCGTCGGGATAAGTCGCGCTCACCTTATATGTGCTGGTCGGCGCCTTGCCGCGCACGCCGGCCACCTTGACGCGGTCCTTGCCCACCTGCTCCACCGTCACATGGGACAGATCGCAGATCACGTCGGGCAGCACATAGTTTTCCGGGTCGCCGGTCTCGTAGGTGATTTGCTCGGCCACGGTCATGGTCGTGACCATGCCGCCCGTATCCTTGGCCTTGGTGATAATCATCGCCCCGTCGGCGGTGCATTCGGCGATGGGATAGCCGATGTTGTCCCAGCTATCGGCCACGTCGCGCCAGTCGGTGAAGATGCCGCCTGTGGCCTGCGGGCCGCATTCGATCACATGCCCGGCCAGGCTGCCCGCCGCGAGCAGATCGAATTGATCGGGCTTCCAGCCGAATTCATGGATCAGCGGCCCCAGGGCGATGGCGCTGTCCACACAGCGCCCCGTCACCACAATGTCCGCGCCCGCCTTCAAGGCCTCGGCGATGGGCAGCGCGCCGAGATAGGCGTTGGCCGAGACGATGGTCTTGGGCGGTTCCGCGCCCGTCCACATTTCGCGCACGCCTTCGCGGCGCACCTCTTCGAACACCGGCACGGCGTCGTCACCGACCACGGCGGCGACCTTCAGTTTCAAGCCCTGCGCTTCGATCTCCTTCACCAGCGCGTTGCGGCACGCCAGCGGGTTCACGCCGCCGGCGTTGGCGATCACTTTAATCCCGCGTTTTTCGATTTCCTTGCCCAGCGGCTTCAGCACCTGCGTGACGAAGTCCGGCGCGAAGCCGTGCGCCGGGTTCTTCGCTTTTGCACGCGCCAGCAGCGACATCGTGATTTCGGCAAGGTAATCCATGACGAGGTAATCGATCTCGCCGGAGAGCACCAACTGGCGCGGGCCTTCGCTGGAATCGCCCCAGAACCCGGACCCGCCGCCCAGCCGAATGACTTTGCCGCTCATCACCAAACCCTTATTTCGCGACAAAGCCCCCGTCGACCGGGATCGAGACGCCGGTCACATAGGATGAGTCGTCCGAGCCCAGCCACAGCGCCGCGTGGGCGATGTCTTCCGGACGGGCGAGACGCGCCAGCGGGATCATGGTCATGAAGCGCGCTTGGGTTTCCGCGGCGGCCTTGTCGTCGACGTTGCGGCCCATGAACTGGCGCAGCATCGGCGTGTTGGTCAGGCCCGGGCACACCACGTTGACGCGGATCTGGTCCGGCGCGAAACGCAAGGCCAGCGACTTGGTCAAACCGACGACGCCGAACTTTCCGGCGGAATAGAGCGGGCTCAACTGCGAGCCCACCAGGCCCGATACCGACGCCGTGAAGATGATCGACCCCTTGCCGCGTTTACGCATGTGCTTGGCCGCCGCGCCCGCCGAGAAGAAGGCCGAGGTGACGTTGAGGTTCATGGACAGCTCGAAGTCTTCGATCTTGATATCCTCGACGTCGCTGGTGCCGGGAATGCCCGCGTGGCTCCACAGGATGTCGATGCCGCCCAGCTTTTCGGCGGCGTCGTTCACCGCGCGGCGGCACTCTTCATGCTTACTGAGGTCGGCGATCACACCGCAAGCTTCGCCGCCGGCGGCTTTCACGGCCGCGACCACTTCGTTCACGCCTTTTTCGTTGATATCGACCACGGCGACCTTGGCGCCTTCGCGGGCGAACAGTTCGCAGCCCGCGCGGCCCATGCCCGAGGCCCCGGCGGTCACGACGGCGAGTTTATTCTTCAAACGCATGATCAAATTTCCTTATTGCGCGTAGTAGTCGGCGTAATTGCCGGAGAGGTTCATGTAGACGGCCTTGGTCTCCAGGTAGCCTTCCAGGGACTCCGGGCCGTTCTCGCGGCCGATGCCGCTGATCTTGAAGCCGCCGTAGGGCACGCTCCAGCGCAGGTAACGGTAGGTGTTGACCCACACCGTGCCCGCTTCGATCTGCGCCGCCACGCGGTGCGCGCGGCCCAGGTTCTGGCTCCACAGCGCGCCGGTGAGGCCGTAGATGGTGTCGTTGGCGATGGCGACGGCTTCGTCTTCATCCTTGAAGGGGATCACCGAGACGACCGGTCCGAAGATTTCTTCCTGCGCGATGCGCATCTTGTTGTTCACGTTCGCGAACACGGTCGGGGCGACGAAGAAACCGTCTCCCAGTTCGGTAAGGCGCTTGCCGCCCGTCACCAGCTTTGCGCCTTCCTGCTGGCCCAGCTCGAAATACTTCAACGTCTTCTGAAGCTGTTCCTGGTGCGTGTGCGGACCCATCTGCGTCTTAGGATCCAAAGCCTGGCCGATGCGCACCTTCTGGGCGCGGGCCGCCAGTTCGGCCACCACCTTATCGTAGATCGTCGATTGCACGATCAGGCGCGAGCCCAAGGCGCAACTCTGGCCGCAGCCGGTGAAGCCGCTGTGGGTCGCGGCGTTCATGGCCTGCTCAAGATTGGCATCGTCGAAAATAATGTGCGGCGACTTGCCGCCGCACTCAAACGACAGGCGCTTCAAGTTCGCCGAAGCGCCCTTCATGATCTCCTGCGCGGTGCGGTGTTCTCCGGTGAAGGCGATCTTGTTCACGTGCGGGTGCGACACCAAATGCGCGCCCGCCACGGGGCCGAGGCCGGTGACGATATTCACCACGCCTTTAGGAATACCGGCTTCCTGCACGATCTTGGCGACTTCATAGGAACTGATGGGCGTCTGCTCGGCGGTCTTGATGATGATGGTGCAGCCCGTCGCCAGCACGGGGGCCAGCTTCCACACCACCATCTGCAAGGGCGCATTCCACGGCAGGATCGCGCCGACCACGCCGACGGGCGTGCGCGTGGTGTAGATGTGCATGCCCGCATCCATGGGCACCTGACGGCCTTCGATGCTGTTGGCCAGGCCCGCATAATAATTGTACCAGGTGGCGTGCATGCCGACGCCCGCCTTGGTGTCGCGGATCGGCAGACCGTTGTCGCGCGATTCCAATTCCGCCAGACGCTCTACGTGCTTCTCGTAGAGGCTCGCGAACCTGCGCAGCAGGTTGGCGCGGTCATTGGGCGTGAACTTCGACCACGGCCCGCGCAGCGCTTCATTCGCCGCCGTAACAGCACGGTCGATGTCCTTCGGCCCGCCCCAGGCGGCGTAGGCCCACTCCTTGCCGGTGGACGGATCGATCGACGGCACCACCTCGCCGTCGATGGGGTTCACCCACTCGCCGCCGATGAACAGTTGGTTCTGACGATATGTGTCGATGGTCATGGCAAACTCTCCCTAAAAATCAGCGGCCTTTCCACACCGGCGGTCGCTTCTCCGCGAACGACTTCGGTCCTTCCTGGGCATCCTCGCTGAGGTAAACATGATCGAACAGGCGCACGGCGGCGGGGATCGCCGCGGAGCGGCCCATCTCGGTGGCAAGGTATACCATCTCGCGCGCAGCGCGCACGGTCAGGGGCGCGTTGGCGGCGATGCGCTCGGCCAGTTTCATGGCTTCGTCCATCAGTTGCGCCACGGGCACGACCTTGTTGACGTAGCCGAGTTCATACAGGCGCTGCGCCGACACGAAATCGCCGGTCATGAGAATTTCCATGAGCACGCGCTGGGGCAGCATATGAATCAGCGGCGTCGCCCAAGGCGTGCCGCGGCCGACTTTGGCTTCGGAAATCGCGAAGGTGGCGTGATCGGCGGCGACGCACAGGTCGCACTGCTGCGAGAGTAACCAGCCGCCCGCCATGGCGAACCCGTTGACGGCGGCGATGGTCGGCTTGGACACCTGCACGCTGTCGCCGATGGTGGGCACAAAACCGCGCGGCGGAATTTTAATGCCGGTGCCCGCGGCTTCCTTCAAATCCATGCCGGCGCAAAAGGCTTTGTCGCCCGCGCCCGTCAGGATGGCGACCTTGGCCGCGTCGTCCTTCTCAAACTTTTCCCAGGCCTTATAGAGCCCCTGGCGCACGTCGATGTTGATGGCGTTGCGGCGGTCCGGGCGGTTGATGGTGATGACCGCGACCTGGCCCCGCAGCTCGTACAGAATCGCGTCGTTGATGGCTTCAGCGCCCATGAAGTCCTCCCGGAAGCAACGTGAGCGTTGTTATTCCCCAGCCCCAAAAGCCGGTCAATCCCATTCATACTCGTGAGTATGAATGTTCATGGGAGTGAATACCTAGAAGGGTTTCGCGACGACCATCACAACAATGATGATCATCAGGACCGCCGGGAGTTCGTTGACCACGCGGTAGAAGCGACTCGAGTTGGTGTTGGCGTCGCGCTGAAACGCCGCCAGCCACTTTTCCATCAGCCCGTGCATCGCCAGCATCGCCAGCACACTCGCCAGTTTGACGTAGATCCAGCCCATGGACCAATCGACCACGCCGGGCACGGACAAGAGCGCGCCGCCGAACAGCACAGCCATCACCAAGGAAGGCCGCATGATCGCGCGCATCAAACGCCGCTCCATGCCCTTCAGCATTTCCGAGGCCTCGGAGCCTTTCGCAAGCCCCACATGATTGACGAACAGACGCGGCAGATACAACAGCGCCGCCATCCATGCGATCACCGCGATGATGTGCAAAGATTTAAACCACGGATACATTTCGGCCATCGTCATCTCTCCCCGGTAATATGACGGACGAGTATAACGAAATTAGGCCAGGAATTAAGTAGGCGGGATACGAAAAGCCTTGTGGCAGCCTTTGCATTCCACCGCGACCGCTTCGAAGCGCGCGGTAATCTCGGGCAGTTGCTCTGTGTTGGCCGCCCGCGCCAGCTTGCCCGCCGTATCGATCATGCGCGCCGTGGCTGCTTTGAACTCATCGGGCTTGTCCCAAATCTCGCTCTTAGCCAGACCCCAGCCGGTTTCGGGCCCGCTGCCCTTGGGGAACCACACCGGAATCTCCTTTGAATATGTCAGAAGGATTTGCGCGGCCTCGGCGATCTTCGCCTTGTCGGGCGCGGCGCCGTGCACTTCGTCGTCGATCAGGTTGAGAGACTTGCCCAGTTCGTTCTTCATCCGCTCATGGCGCAGCTTCATGATCGCCGTGATGCGTCCGTCCTCGGTCTCGGCCAAGGGTGTTGATTGCGGCGCGCACACCGCAATCAACATCGCGAGACTCATCAAACGTGAAAACACGCCGGCTTACTTTTTGGATTCAATCACCGTCACTTCGATGAAGTGAATCACCGGCTTGCCGTCATGGGCGATGGGGTTGTGATTGTCGCCGCCGAGGCCCACGGCGATGACGTGTTTGCCGAGCAGCGTCTTGCAGTTGCCGAAATGGGCGGGGATCACGTTGGAGCCCGAGCCGGCGTTCTGGTTGTTGGCTGGAAACGCCTTGTTGTCGCAGACGGAGTCCTTTCCGGGCGCGCCGATCTTGCCCACCGTCAAATCCGTGTACCAGGACTTCGGCGGGTCGATCCATAAATGCGCGTGGCCGCAATTGGTCATCTCGCCGCACCCGCCCAGCTTCTTGAAGGCGAAGTTGTCGATGGCCAGTTCCACAGGCACGCTGCGGTTCGGATCATCGCCCAGCACGATGGTCGCGCCGTTGGCCGGAGACACAATCCGCACCTGCGGCACACCTTCCGCCGACACCGGCACAGCCGTGAGCATGGCGCTCGCGGACATCATGGCGCAGGCAAAAATCTTAATGTTCTGAGGCAAATAACGCGTGATGGTCATGGCTAGCCGCTCCCCTGTTGATGTTTCGCCATCTGATAGACGAAACCCAAGGGCCGTTTGGATGCAGACCCCAAAAATAAAGCTGGGTTAATCCGCCAGCTGGATCAGCACGAGGCAGGGCGTTTCCACCCAAGCGTCCGCGTGAAGGCTGTCACAGGGCGAGACGTCACAGTCGCCAGCGACATATTTGCGCCCGCCGATCAGGATCTCTCCGTCCAGAACCACCAGGCGTTCCTCGCAGGTGTGCCGGTGGGCGGGGATATGCGCGCCGGGCACGCAACGGAACAGGTAGCTCCGCTCATCCCACAGCGTACGTTTCTCAACGCCTTCCCAGGCTTGCCGCCATGGATTGCTATCCCAGGTGCCGGCGATCTGGCCCAGAACCCGCGAGAACAAGGTATTTGCCTGGCCGCTTACGCCGGCTTTCATCACGCCATCCAGCGGGGCCCGCGCCAACAGTGCTTCCACTTGCCTGATCTCGCCGTCGAGCGTTGGGTCGGCCTCACGCCGCGCGTCGATCTTCCGCCGCGTGTCTTGCGTCATCAACCCCAATACGTAGTCGGCGGCCAACAGCCGCGCGGGGGTCATTGCGCGAACTCCCGCGCTGCGATCAGCGCCCGGCGCACGCGGCTTTTGACGGTGCCCAACGGCAATTTCAGTTTGTCGGCCAGTTCCGCATGGGTCAGGCCAAGTTCATAGACCGAGAGCAGCGCGTCGGCCTGCTCCGGCGGCAAACGTCCAAGCCAATCACCGGGCCGATCGTCGGCGAAGCCCTCATCAACCGCGCAATCCGAGAAGTCGTTTGTCTCGCGCGACAGCGCCAAACGCTGCTTGCGCACTTCATCAATGGCCGTGTTGCGGCATATGCGCAAAAGCCAGCCGATGGACGAGCCGCGTTGAGGATCGAACTGCGGCGCTTTCTCCCAGATCTTGAAATAGGCGATCTGCAGCACGTCGTCTGTCAGCGTCGCATCACCGGTGATGAGGCGCGCCACCAGTGACAACCGTGCCAGCGTGACGTCATACAGCTTACGGAACGCGGCGATGTCGCGCGCGGCCACGGCCTTCAGAAGGTCTTCGAAGTTTGCAGCAGGATGCATCCCTCTATTCTGGCGCAAGCCCTACCACTTGGCCAGAGGCGGCATGCTCATCAAGTACGCTTCCGGGTTTGCGTCGGTCGCGAAACCGAATTTGGTGCCCCGGTCGTAGACAAGATTGAACTCCACGTAACGGCCGCGCTTGATGAGCTGCCTGTCTTTGTCCGCCTCGGTATAGGGCATGTTCATGCGGCGCTTGACGATCTTCGGATAGACCTCAAGAAACGCCTCGCCCACCGCGCGCTGGAACGCGAAATCCTTTTCGATATCGCCGCTCATCAGATCGTCGAAGAAGATCCCGCCGATGCCGCGCGGCTCCTTACGGTGGGGCAGGTAGAAATACTTGTCGCACCACGCTTTGTATTCCGCATAGGCGTCGGGCCGGTACGTATCGCAGGCGGATTTCATCGCCGCATGAAATTCCGCCGTGTCCTCGTCAAACGCAAAGGTCGGCGTCAGGTCGGCGCCGCCGCCGAACCACATTTTG
>JAIEMI010000203.1 GCA_019752235.1 Rhodospirillaceae bacterium | reverse complement strand
ATGGCGGGATCTCAGGGCTTGGACTGTGCGTAACAGGATAGCGCAGCCGGTCTGGAATGTCTGTGCTCAGAGCCTGCCGTCGCGTGCCAGCCGGGCGGCCAGTTCGCTGAGCGCCGCGGCAAGGCGATTGGCCGTCGCATCACCCGGCGTCAACTGCGCATCCTCGCGCGCTTTTGCGACGGCTTGCTCCAAAAGCTTCTTATCCTGGAGCACGACTCCGAGGTTGATATGGGCGTCGATTAGGTCCGGCAGGAGCCGAATGGCGCTACGAAAACTCTCCGCGGCTTCGGCCGTCTGTCCCATATCTTTCTGCACAACACCCAGATTGTAGTAGGCCCCGCCATGATCGGGGCGGAGCGTCGTGGCGCGCCGGTAGGCCTGCGCGGCTTCGTCGAGCCTCCCCAGGCTCTGAAGGGCGCTCCCCATGTTGTTGTGGAGCGACGCATTCTCCGGCTCGAACGGCATCGCAGCCTGATAACGCAGCAGCGCCTCATCAAAGCGGCCCAGGCTTTTAAAGGCATTGCCTAATGCAAACTGAGACGTGAAGGATTTTGGATCAATTTTTATCGCCTGTTCCAACACTTGTACGGCGTCGGCGCTGCGGTTCTGCGCCTCATAGATGACCCCAAGATTTGCCAGGAAATCGGCATTCGGCCCGCTGATGCGCAAGGCGTCTTCGATTAAGGCCGCGGCAGCCTTGAGATCGCCGTGTTGCTGGGCGATGAGTCCCAACAGATGCCGCGCGTCGGCATTGCGCGGCTCCACTGCCAGCACGGCGCGGTAGCCCTGCTCCGCTTCCGCGAAACGTCCGGCGCGGTGCGCCTCAAACGCCGAGAGAAATGCCGGCAATACGGCCATCAATGAAACTCCATGGTCCGCTCCGCCCCTTCTGCGAAATCCCGCAAATCCTCGGCGATTCGCGCAATCAACGGACCCACATCCCGCTGCTTTCGCCGATATATCTTCATCGACGGATACCAAGGACTGTGTTCCAGATTATGGAACCAATGCCACATACCCGTGGCATTGTAGGCTGGGACAATGTTCCACACGGGAACATTCAAGGCGCCGGCAAGGTGTACAACCGTATTGCTGACGGATATCACAAGATCCATCGCGGCGATTTGCGCGGCGATATCATCGAGGTCTCCCAAAAAATCAATGTCATCATCTGTCGTGATTTTGACGTTCAAATCGCGCTGGATCGAAGCTAATTCGTCACGTGGGGAGCGGTACTGAAGATTGACGAACTCCACATCGCGCTGACGTAAAATGGGGGCGAAATCTAAAAGGCTTAGCGTCTTTTCCTTGCCGAGATCGGCGTTATAGCTTGCCCACGATATGCCTACGACGAGCTTCTTCCCGTCCTGACGGTATTTTTGCCGTAAGGCTTCCATTCTGGGCTGGGCGACTTTCAGATATCCCCGATGACGGGGGAAAGCGTTGAAGTCTTTTCGCAATACGGCACCCAGATCCCCCGCGGCAGCTTGATAGTCAGCATCAACTTTAGCCTCCGAGATACGTGAGGGCTTTAATCGCGGAATGAACTCGATGCTGGGGAAGGAGCGTTGAAAAAGCGTCAGGGCGCGTGGCGTGCATTCGACGGTGAGACGCGACACCAATGCCTGAAGCTCGCTAAACATGCCAGCTTGGAGTATTTCGTCGCCCAGCCCCTGTTCCGTCCATACCAATAGCGATTTTCCGGCAAGAGGCTCATCGTCCCAAACAGGCAATGGAAAGCGGCCGTGGGGAGGCACTTTAACGCCTGAAAGCTCAAATCTACGCCGATGCAGGCGCCAGGCCTCCGGCAGGCGGCCGAGGAGAAACAGGGTGGTTGTCTTATGGGCAATCGCGCGATGAAAAGCGGGATGCTCGCGTTGTGCGAGGTCGAACTTTTCCAGAGCATCGTCAAGTTTGTCCTGCAGCACGTATGCCACGCCGATGTTGTCGAGGGCTTCCGGATAGTCCGGGCGGAGTTCCAGCGCGGTGCGGAAAGACGCTATCGCTGCATCCATGTCGCGCGTCTTCAAAGCATCACCCAGATTGTTGTGTAACTCGGCTTTGTCGGGCGCCAGAACAAGCGCCTGCCTATAACAGGCAATAGCGTCTTCAATTCGGCCCTGCGCCTTGTAGGCGAGACCAAGGTTACCCAAAGCCGATATGGATGAAGGCACTAATGCTACCGCATTCTCCAAATGCACGGCGGCTTCGCCGGCGTTTTCCGACTCAAGTAGAATAAGGCCCAGGTCGCCATGAAGTGCAAAGGCGGCCGGAACATATGTTAGCGCTTCGCGCAAACACATCGCCGCCTCTTTGGAATGACCGTGCGCGTGCAGCAATCCGGCCCACCGCCGCCAGGCGTCAACGCACGTGCGATCGGCAATAGCCGCCGCGCGATATGCGGCGTTGGCCTCTTCCAGGTCTCCACGCGCCTGAAGAATGCGCCCGAGGAGAACATGCGCGTCCGCGCAGTCTGAGGCCGCGGCAAGAACCGCGCGGCAACCCCGCTCAGCGGTCTCTAGATCGCCCCGATCAAAACAGGTTATTGCGTGTCTTAAATCGTCGTCGCCCTGTCCACTCATGGTGCGCTATTGTGCGAAGGGCGAACGATTAACAAACGGCAGATCTTCAAAACGGGTGGCAGGACGATGCGAGCCCTGCAGCGAAATCATCAACGGCGCAAGTGTCGGTCCGCCGTCAATCCAGATCAGCCAGGGCGTCTGCGAAACACTGCCGGGCGGGGGCCATGCTGACAACCAGCTCCCCTTAAAATCCCGGTATTTAAACGTCGGGCCATTCCCCGGCCAATGGGCGAGGTCCGCCTTCGGCATACCCTTTTCTTCGTAAACCAGTTTGGTTCCACCGGGCGCGTTCTCCAGCGTAAGCGTGAAGAATGTGGGCACGCCGGGTGGCGAGAGAAGCGGGCGAACCGTGCGGCCGCTCAGCCCGCGCGCTTGGCCGCTGAACGGCGTTGGATCCTTGCTTTCATCCGGCACGATGCCGCGGATCGGCTCCGTGACGATACTTTGATTGACGACGACACTCTGCAGATCTCCGATCTTATCGGCGACGGAAAGGCGTGTACGGAGAACAATACTGAAGCCCTGCATAAGAACCGCGCTGATCATGCCGGTGATCACGAGCACAACCAACACCTCGAAAAGCGTGAAACCTCGCGCTGAGGCGCTATCCGGGAACTGCAGAGAAGACGTCGTCGTCATGGCGTCGTTCCCGGTACCATCACATTGGCGAACTGGCTGTAGCCCGTCTTGCGCATATCGAAAGAGAACCACGGCCCGCGGTCGATCTGATCAACAGAAACCGTGACCTTATAAAATCCGATGCTATATCCCGTTAGTCTGCCGCCAAGAATGGGCTCTTTATTCGGCGGCACCAGTGTTTCGCTTTCCCAGCGCACCAGCAGCCCCCCCATCTGATCCTCCCCTACGGGACGGTCCATGGGATTGAGAGGTTCAAGAAACTCCAGAATCGCTTGCTGCGCCAGACTGCGCGCGTTGGAATCGGCGGCTCTGGAAAGGCCCGTCGCCATCTGTGAGATGAAGGCCAGAATAGGCAACAGCGCAACCCCGACGATGGTCATAGCCACGATCGCTTCCAACAGAGTGAAGCCTCGGGTGCGCCGGGACGGGAACCTCATCGCACAAGCTCGACGCGGCATTCTGGCGCCTTCAGCGTATAGACGTAGCGCTGTGTGCCGACCGCGAGACTGACGGAGCCGCCGCCACAGAAGCCCGACACCTGATAGATAACGGGGGTTTCCGCGGTCAGCCGCCAATCTTTCGGCAGCATCAGCGGTGCGTCGTTCGCCATGACGGGCTGCAGGACACGGTACTGGCCCGGCGCGAGCCCCAACTCAAGTGACGCTGTGGAATAAGGATCTTCGATTTCCGGCGCGGGAGACGCTCTTTTAGGATCTCGCGGGTATTGTCCGGACAGCACCAGAGGTTGGCCCTCTGTGAACGCGCGATACCCGAGCCCGCTCAACTCGCGTTCGAATGATTCGCGTTTGAGGGTGAAATCAAGCCGATCACTGATCACGGAAAATTGCGGCAATGCGAGAGCGCTCAGCAGGCCCACCATCGCGAGCACAACGAGAACTTCCAGAAGCGTGAACCCTCGTTGCACGCCCGCACAATCGGCGCCGCAGATATGCACCGCCGTGCGGGTGCTATTGCGCCTGGGCTTGTGTTTTCGGCAAAAAGCCGACATCCGCATTGGTGCCTTCGCCTCCCGGTTTACCATCCGCGCCCAAGCTGTACAGGACGATCGTGGTGTCGCTTTCCGGCGCGTATTGATAAGGGTTACCCCATGGATCCAACGGCACGTCTTCGGCCAGATAGGGCCCATGCCACCTGCGCGCGAGGCGCTCATCCTTCGGAGGGTTATTCAGACTAGCGAGCCCCTCCTCTTTGGTGGGAAAGCGGCCAGTATCTAATCGCATGGTTTCGAGGGACGTCTTTAACATACGGGCTTGGGTATTGGCCGCCGAGACCTTGGAGGTATCGACTCGGGACAACAGCTGCGGCCCCACCAGCCCCGCCAGAAGGCCGATGATGACCAATACCACCAGCATTTCCAGCAGCGTAAACCCGGATTCGCCTTTTTTCCGAGCCCGAGAGACGGTCGTTTCCTGCGCATGTATGGCCATGCGTATTTCAGGAAAGATTGCGATGTCTGTCGTCATGATTGAACTCGCGTCTAAAGCGCAACTTGGTTGATACTTGTGATGGCTAGCATAATGGCGGCGACAATACCACCGACCACGATTCCAATGAGCAGAATCGCTGCGGGTTCCAACAAAATGAGAAACTGTTTCATGCGTTGGCGCCCGGAGTCGTCATAGAGCTTCGCCAGCGAACGCAGCATCTCGTCGAGCCGTCCGGACTCCTCTCCGACCTGCACGAGGCTCACGGCGGTATCGTTGAAAGCGCGCTGCTCGGCCATAGCGGCGGACAGCGATTTACCGGCGCGCACCATCTTGCTGACCTGCTCCAAACGCACGCGCAAGCTGGGCAGGGACACGCTGTCGCGGGCCAGGTCGAGCGACTTCGTCAATTCAACGCCGTTGGCAAACATCGTGCCCAGCATGAAAGCCCAACGCGCAAGGTCGGATTCGAGAAGCCAAGACCCGAGGATCGGCAGCTTCGCCGCGCGTTCACGCAGGGCGGACATGAAAGCCTTGTTGCGCAACGCCCACGTGACGCCGGCCACGACCGCCGCGGCAAAGAGGATCAGAAGCAGGCGATGGTTATTGAGAAATATCCCGGTATTCAGGACCACTGTCGATATCCACGGCAGAGGCGCCTTGGCTTGAGCCAGCATTGACTGGAATCGCGGCACAACGACGATAAAGATGAAAATGACCGCCGTGAGGCCGGCGCTGATCAGCACGGCCGGATAGGTGAGCGCATTGCGGATGTCCTGGCGGACCTGGTGCTCGTAGGACATCTGCAGCACGGCGTCGGACATGGCTTCGCCAAGACGTCCAATGGCCTCACCGGCGGCGGCAAGCTGACCGACGTAGGAAGGCAGCATCGGCAGGGAAATGGGCAGCGAGGTCGTGAAGGCCTGCCCGCTGCGCAAACGCCGCTCAAGATCGGCGAAACCGGCGGAAATATCGGGATGCAGTTTCTGCTGCTTCAAGGTTTCGATGGCCCGGATCATCGGCACGCCCGAGGTCAGCAACAGGGAAAGCTGCTTGAGGGACAACACAATCTCCTGGGTCTGGGGGCGCCGCTGAAAAAATTGGCGGGCAGGAGCAGTAGCCCCCTTGGCCGGCAGAATCGAAAGCGGCGCAAGGCCCTGAGCCTCAATGGCACGCACCGCATGACGCTCGCTTGCGGCGGCGATGCTGCCCTTGACCACGTGGCCGCCATTATCGAGAGCCTGATAATCGAAGCTATGAACCATGGCCGCCAAGGACTGAACCCGGATGAGGAGGGAAGGCCGTAGATAATACCAGCACGTCCCGGGAACGACTTAAGAATGTGTCATTCGCGCGCATCTGTCCTCATAAGCATCGCATGTGTTCCGGAAGAGACACCTCGAAACACAGACAAAAGAAAAAGGGGGGATGGAAAACCATCCCCCCTTCTCCGTCGACGTGAGTACGGCGACTAAGGCTTACGGATCTGTCGTCAGAGTGCCGTTACGGAAGCCGGAGGCATCCGCGAACACCTGCGACGTCACGTTATAGAGCAGGCTCTGCACATAACCGTTGAAGCTGCCCGAGACGGTTACCTTGTAAGAGGCGTTCGTCAGCGGAGTGGCTCCAGCAGCCGTCAGCGCAGTGTCGATATCCACCGAGTTGACCTGAGCAACGCCGCCGGCAGCGATGCTGGCGGTCGCGAAGGAACCGACCAGGGCGTTCGTCGAGTCGTTACGCACGGTGACAATCGCCGTGCTCGCGACAGAACTCTGGTTGGCGATACGCAGGAACGAGATGTACGAGGCCTTCATCGCACTCGGGAGGATGGTGTTGAGCTCAACGCTCAGACCGCCACGCGAGAGACGTGCCAACGAACCGGTCGCGGCCGGCAACGCAGCGGCAACACCCGCACCGCCGGCAGTCGGAGTGACGGTCGCGCTGGGCGAGCCGGTCGTTTCCGAGATGGCGGTCGTGGCGTTAAAGGTCGCGGTGATCGCGGTGGTCGACAAGCTCGCCGAGGTCACCGTGAAGGACACCGTACCGCTGACGAAGTCGGTCGAGGTCTTGTTCGTGTTGCTGAACGAGATCTTCGTCAGAGCCGCATCGGACAACACGCTATGCGTAATCTTCACTTCCGTGGTGGTGGCGAGTGAAGGATAGCTGGCGAACGTGTTGGACAGGTCGGTCGAAACCGCACCGGCCGTCGAGAAGTGCACCGAACCCAAGGTCGCGACGACGCTGGTCGTCACGCCCGAAGATACGAGCTGGGCGAACACCGGCGTAGCGTTGTTGTCGATGGTGGCATTCGTGCCGCCATCCACGGTGAGGTCGGTCGCAGCGCTCTTGCTGGTGATTACGGCGGCGGCCGTAACAGCTTCGAAGGTGGACGGCGTGCCGGCGGCAAACGTCGAACCGCTGAGCGTGATCGAGGTGCTGGGCGTACGCAACGCCGAGGCCGACGTGTAGTTGATGCCCACGATGCCAATGGCGTCGATACGCGTCGGGAACAGGTTAATGGTGGTCGGGTTGCAAGCCAGGATCGAGATGCGATCCGCCGCGGGCTGCACGGTGCAACCGCCGACGCTCGCATTCGGAATGGCTTCCAGGGTACCGCCGGTGGTCTGGCTGTAGAACAGAACCGTCGGCTGGGTGGTGGTCGAGAAGGCCGCCGTGGAGGACGAGATGTCCAGCTTCAAGTCGAACGAAGCGAACGTCGGGGCCAAGTCGACCAGCAGAACGTTAGCCGAGGTGCTGGTGCCGCCGCCGAGGGTGATGCCGTTCGCGGTCGTGGTCGTCGCAGAGAACACCTGCGTCGCGACAGGAAACGGCGTGAGGGTCGCGGGGGCAAAGCCCACGCCGCCATTTGAACTGCGAATGGTCGCAGCATGGCCAATGGTCGTCAGCGCCGTCGAAGCGAGCAGGGCGCCGCCAACCAAGTAAAGCGATTGTTTATGCATCTTATAGGATCCCCTTGAGGTTACAGATATCTGCAAAAAGCTATGTCCGCGCACAGGCAGACACAGCTGCGCCCGTCAGCGCACAGGCATATCACCGCGTCAGCGGTTCAAAGTCAAGACCATGTTTAAACGGCTACGAGCATGTAAGTCGTTGATGGCAGCGATATTTAGGACTCTATTAACTTTTCCGCCGCGCCCAATAATGCCATGCAATAAATGAGGGCTTGGAGATCCGTTGTGCGCCGTGTTCGAAGCCGGGCGACATCAGGTACCGCGTTCGGTACGACGCTCACGCAACCGGCGCGCCGCCTCGTCCACCCCGTCCGCCCACCACGACACACCATCTCTAACCTGTTGATTTAAAGTGGGAAAAATATGCATAGCCGGGTACCAGGGCGAATGAGCGCGGTTGCGAAACCAATACCAGAGCCGGCCTGGACGCGCGGGGTCAATGAGCCACACCGGCACATTCAAGCTTCCCGCGACATGGACGGTCGTGTTTGACGTCGATATCACCAGATCCATGGCCGCAACCTGCGCAAAAAAGTCGTCCATATTTTTTAAAGAGTCGATCTCCGAGTCCTGAAAGATCTCGACTCCGACATTGGACCTTACCGCCGCCAACTCCGCGGCGCAGTCGCCGTACTGAAGATTGACGAACGTGATGCCGGGAAGGTCGAGCAGCGCCCCCCAGTTCGCAAGATCCGCGCTCTTTAAAAGACCGATGTCCTTATTGCCGCTGCGCCAGGCAAGTCCGACAACGAGGTTGCCGCGCGCGCGGCTTTGATAGCGTTCCCGTAAAGCTGCGGCGCGACTCCGTTCCGCTTTCAAATACCCGGCATGACGCGGAAACGCGTCAAAATCGGGACGAAAGAATTGCCCCAGATCCCCAGCCGCGAGTTGATAGTCCGCGCTCTCCGCGGGAGTCACGGCCATATCCGGCCTTTGGAAAGCAACAACGGCTGCCGTAGGAAACGATCGCGCCAGCACCGGCGCCATGCGCGCGGAGCACTCGACGATGCATCGGCCGGCGCGGGCGATGATATCGGGGATCATGCCCGCGTGAAGAATCTCATCGCCGATGCCCTGCTCAGTCCAGATCAAAATGGTTTTGCCGCTGAGGTCTTCGCCCTTCCAATAGGGCGGGAACGGCGGACGCCGCGCATGCTGCGCGTTTGCGTCCTCCATCCGATAAGCGTAGTTACGCCAACCATCCTCGAATTTCCCGGCCGTTAACTGAAGCATTGAGAGCTTAAATCGAACATCCGCCGATTCCGGCTCGTGCTTCAATGCCTCTTCTAACGTCGCAATGGCCCGGTCGAAGAAGCCGAGATGTTCATAGACCTTCGCAAGGCCGATATAGGCTTTGATAAACCCCGCGTTCCGCGCCAGCGCCCGGCGGAAAATATCTTCCGCCTTCCGAAGCTGCTTCGCGGCATGCAGACTTGCGCCGTAATTGTGCAAAATGGCGGGATCGTCCGGCCTCATGGCGACGGCCGTCTCATGCGCGGAGAGGGCCGCGTCGATATGGTTTACCCGGCGGAGCAACTCGCCCAGCGTACTGTAATATTCCGGGTGCGGCTGTAGAGCGACGGCGCGGCGGACATGGGAAAGCGCGTCCATAAGACGGCCGGCGCTTGCATGCAGATCGGCTAGCAGCATGGGTACTTCGGCATTCTCCGGCTGCAGTTCCGCGGTTTTCATGAAATATGTGGCCGCTTCATCATTGCGCCGCAGACTCATCAAACAGCGGCCGAGATTGAAATGCCCACGCGCGTCTTGCGGGGCCAGGCCAACCACGGTGTGAAAGCACTTGGCCGCGTCCTCAAAACGATGACGTGTATGAAATTCCACGCCCAGCCCAAGATGGGCATCCACAAACGCCGGCCGCAATGCGAGCGCCCGCTTATAGGCCGCCACGGCGGCATCGGACTCTCCCGTCGCCGCCAACAGATTTCCAAAATTGAAGTGAATATCAGGGATATCGGGGGCTGCGGCTAAAGCGCGCTCATAAAGCGTTTTGGCGTGAAGATATTGCCCGCGCGCGTGAGCGATCGCGCCGAGGAGGTTCAATGCATCAGCGTTGCGCGGGTCTTCCGCAATCACCTGCTCATACAAGGCCGCCGCGTCGTCAAGGCGACCCGCTTGATGGTGATCCACCGCGCGCTGCAGCAACTTCATGTGTTCGAGCGTGCGGTTCAAGATAGTGCGCTCCGCTAGATCGAAGCGCCCGGTGGAAGCCCCATCCAGACGCGCAGCTGCTCGCCGACAAGATCGACCACCTCCGTCCACCACGGCGTATCGCGCCCATTATTCTCCCGCGGCTGACGAAACAGCCGCAGCGACGGATACCAAGGGCTATTCGTCCGGTCCAAGAACCAGTACCAAAGGGTTCCGGGGCCTGTCACCAGCATCACCCAGGCCGGAATATTCAAACTTCCGGCGGCATGCACGGTGGTGTTGGACGTGGAAATCACCAGATCCATGGCCGCAACCTGAGCGAAGAAATCGTCCACGCTTTTGAGTGCGTTGACATCATCGTCCTGAATCACGTCGACGCCATATTCAGCCTTCACCGCGGCCAATTCCTCCGCACAGTCGCCGTACTGCAGATTGACGAAGGTTACTCCGGGCACGGTTAAAATCGGGCGCCACGCCGCCAAGTCCGACGACTTCAACCCGCCGAGACGCTCATTTTTGCTGCGCCAGGAAAGCCCTACGACCTTGTTGCCCGGGGCCATGCGTTGATAGCGCGCGCGCAACTGCTCCGTCCGCTCCGGATCGGCCTTTATGTAGCCCTCATGCCGCGGAAACTGGTCGAAACGCCGGCGAAAAAATTTGCCGAGGCTGCCGATCGAGATCTGATAGTCGACGCCCTCCAGCGGCTCTACGGAAACGCCTTGCACCTTGTAGCGCAACACCTCAGCCCCGGGGAACGTCCGCGCAAAGACCGGCACCATGCGCGGTGAGCATTCAAGAATACAGCGTCCCGCCCGCGCAATCACCTCAGGCAGCATACTGCTGTATAGCACCTCATCTCCCAGCCCTTGTTCCGTCCGAACAACAATGCTCTTCCCGGCGAGATCCTCGCCCGACCAAAATGGCGGCGGCGCGGACCAACTCGGAATGCGCTCCGTTTCCGCGACAAAACGGCTGTCGTAATCCGTCCAACCCGTTTCCAATTGCCCGCATCGCAACGCCATGAGCGCGCGCTTGAACCGGAGTTCGCCGGGCTGCGGCACAATCGCGACCGCTTTATCCATGACGGCCAGAGCCGCGTTGTGCCAACCCCGGTCCAAGAATACCGCCGCGATATTGCCGTAAGCCTGAGCGAAATTCGGCGACAATCGCAACGCCTGTTCATACGCCGCCACGGCCTTGTCGCCTTCGCCTTTAAATTTATACGCATTGCCCAGGTTGTTATGGGCGTCCGTCTCGGCGGGCCTCAGCGCGATACATCGCTCATAAAGCGGGATCGCCTGCTCAAACTTGTAGGCATCGAGGTGCAGCTTTCCGAGATTGTAGAGCGCGTCCCAGAAGTCGGGGTCGATGGACAGGGCCGTTTCATAGGCCGCCGTCGCCTTCTCATCATCATTGGTTCTGCGATAGGCCAGGCCGAGGTTGACGAACATCGAGGGGTCTTGCGCGTTTCCGCGCAACGCCCGCTTGATCAGCTTGATGGCTTCCTCGAAATGTCCGGTTTGGAATGCGACAACACCCAGCAGATGCAGCGCATCGAAATTATCCTGCTCTAACGCCAAAACCTGGCGATAACATGCTTCGGCCTGTTTAATCTGTCCCCGCGCATGGTAATGCCTGCCCATGGCGATGGCCGTCTCGGCGATGCTCGCCTTGGAGGCAGCGGATGGTGAAGACGGAGCTTTTTGGGTCATACTTTGAGAAGCTGGCCGACGCCGGGGAATGACAGGTGCATGAGCGATATTTCAATACTTTATCTGAACCCTGCCCGGGAATCTAAATGACAGGGGTGTCACCTACATTTCGGGCGGCTTTCGAGGCACATCAAGCGGGGCGCATCCCCGAGGCCGAGCGTGGCTACCGCGCCGTGTTAAAGGCGGAACCGCGCAATGCCGATGCGTGGCATTTGCTGGGGTTGATCGCCCAGCATCACAACGACCTGCCAAAGGCCGTAGATCATATCACGAAAGCCCTCACGCTAAGCGGTCCGAACGCCGATTTTCTAACCAATCTCGGCGTGGTGTACGAGGCCATGGGGCACAGCGCTGAAGCCGCCGAGACCCTACAGCAAGCAACGGTGCTCAGTCCCCACGACTTCACGGCGCTCTTTGCCCTAGGCAACGCCTTGAAGAGCCTCGGACGCCCTGAAGAGGCGTTGGCCTACTATCAGCGCGCGGCGACCCAACAGCCCGGCAATGCGTCAGTGCTCAACAACATGGGTTCGGCGTTGCAGAGCCTCGGGCGTCTCACCGAAGCAGCCCAATGTTTTCGTCAGGTGCTCGCCATTCGACCCGATCACGCGGGCGCTCACTATAACCTCGGCGTGCTGCTGAAAGACGCCGGGAAACTGCCCGAGGCCGCCGACTATTTCCGCCACGCTCTGCGGTTAGCGCCGGACCTTGCCGAAGCGCACGTCAATCTGGGCGCGTATCTGCACGATTTAGGCGACCTCGACCAAGCCATGGCCCACGCGCGGAAAGCGATCGCCCTTCATCCGAAAGATCCCGCGGCTTACAATAACCTCGGCGCCGCCTTGCGCGATGCCGGGCGCTTTGAAGAAGCCATGGAATGCTACGCGAATTCCATCAAACTACGCCCCGATATGACGGAGGTTTGGCACAACCAGGGCGTCGCGCTGGAACAAGCCGGACGCCACGACGAGGCCTTGGAACGTTTCCAAAACGCCGGAAAAGCAAATCCGCTCTTCATCGACGCGCAGGTCAACGCTGCCTTGTTGATGTTGATGGGCGGCGATTTCAAAGCCGGCTGGGACGCCTACGAAGTACGCTGGCGCCGGGATATCCCGGGTCTGGGCTTGCGCCAATTTCCCCTTCCCGCCTGGCAGGGCGAGCGGGAGTCGGCGGGCATCGTAGTCTGGGGTGAACAAGGCATCGGCGACCGCGTTCTCTACGCCAGCATGATTCCCGACCTCCTGGCGCAAGGTCATCGCGTGGTCATGGAAACCGAGCCGCGCCTGCATGCGCTGTTCGCGCGATCCTTTCCCGGCGTGACTATGGTCGCGAAGGAAAATCCACCCCATCCTGCGACGGCAGCATCGGACATCCGCTGGCATAGCCCGCTGGCCAGTTTGGGGCGGTATTTGCGCACCGATGTCTCAGCCTTCCCTAAACGCGAGGCTTATCTTGCCGCCGACCCAAAGCGCACGGCCGCATACACGGCGTATCTCAGGAAGAACGCCGGATCCGGACTCGTGATAGGGATTTCCTGGGTCAGCCGCGCGCCGAAGATTGGCCTCCATAAGTCACTGGCCTTGCGGCAATGGGGCCCCATTTTGAAAACCCAAGGCGCGCGTTTTGTCGACCTCCAGTATGGCGACACAACAAAAGAGCGGTCCGCGGTCGAAGCCGAATTCGGCGTGCCCATTATCCATATTCCCGAACTGGATCTGCGCGAGGATATCGACGGCGTCGCATCTCTGATCGCAGCTTGCGATCTTGTCATCTCCGTCAGCAACACCACTGTTCACCTCGCCGCGGCCTTGGGTAAACCAACGTGGATCATGGTGCCCGCAGCCGCGGGCAATCTCTGGTATTGGATGCGCGGAACCGGCCACACTCCGTGGTATCCAAGCGCGACGATCTTCCGGCAAAAGACATTGGGTCGGTGGGACGACGTTCTCCAGGAGGTAAAAGAAAAGCTCGTCGCACACCTCGCCGACACACCGCCGTTACAGCAAATTAACTAAGCAATTGAACCGGATGACCATACCGTCCCCGTGTTATTTGCAGCGGGGATGTTTGCTGCAATCGAAACAACCGTAATTGCCGCTCCCAAAGACGCCCGCTCATGACATGCACGAACGGTATGTCACGAGCGCGGTCGAAAACGCGGCGGTGGTCGGGAAACGACATGAGTCTGTCCACACGACATCGACCGAGATTTATGCGCGCAGCGCGCGGCTTTATCCTGCCGCTGACGCTGTGGATGGTCGCTATCGTCGGACTCCTGGCTTCCATCATCAATGTTTGGGTAGGGCGCGCGGTTGCCAACTCGCAGGCCCTGACGCGACGTGTGGAGATGGAACTTACGCAGTCGGATATCCGCAACGAATTGGTCTATTTGTTGGCCCGGCGGCCCACCAGCTATCGCGGGCTTGAAGTGGGTCCGACGGTAACGCTGGTCGCAGGCAACGACCTCATCGGCTTGATGTCTGGTCCGGTGGACTCGGGTCGTGCGCTAAGACTGGACGGCCGCGCGTACACCGTCGCGGAACACCCAAACCTCATCATCAAGGTTCAGGACGCTTCCGGCTTGCTCAATCTGAACACGATGATGCCGCCAAATGTGCGGCGGACATTGGCTGGCCTGGGCCTTCCGGAAACGGAGGTCAACCGCATGACCGACACGCTTTTGGACTATTTGGACGAAGACGACCTTACGCGCCTCGCTGGCGCGGAGAAAACCCAGTACGATAGGCTTAATCTCCCGCCACCCGCGAATGCCAACCTCACGACGCCATACGAAGCGCAACGCATTTTGGGATGGGGGCAGCTCGACGCGCTGTGGAAGAGCGATATGGAAAACCCCATCTTGACCACCTGCCTGGGGGGTGCACTCAACCTCAATACCGCACCGGTCGCGGCCTTGATGGCGAATATTGCCGGCTTGACGCGCGAAAAAGCCGAGCAAGCCGTAGCCCGACGCGAAGAAAGGCCCTTCCGGGGAACGCGGGAGTTCGGAGCCGCCGCCGATGTGTTAATCACCGATGAACCGTTCCTCTATAGCTTCAATCCTGGATCATGCATGCTTGTGGACGTGATCGACAAACTGACCGGGCAACATACGCGTTTTTCCCTCACCCTCGATCGGATCTCACAATTGAGACCATGGCGAATTGACTATGCGATTAGAATCCCTTCTGCAGACCGCACGGCACTGGATCAACTCAAGCCGGAAGGCCCTTTCCCAACCCCCGAAAGTGTTGATCTGCCGGCCGACGGAGACCCCGCCGCAGCCCTCCGGCAATAACCGGTTTTTTTGGGTCATCAGTCGGCGTGCGACGCGGCAGACCGTTTTCACTTTTCCGGCCGACATTCCGGAGAACAAGCGGGAGGCCGTCTTGCGTCTGCAAGTCCGCCGATGGGCCCCGTTCCCCTCCGCGAAATACATCGCGCAGTGGTCCGGCAACCGCGCCAGCGTCTACGCATGGGATGATAACGAGATCAAAAAGGGCGTTGTTGACGCCGGTCTGAATGTCCGCCGGTGCACAATCTATCCTGAAACTTTTTTTCACCCGCCGCTGCAAAACGGAGCACGGCTGGTCGCCGCGATCGAAGGCGTCGAAGGTCAGGTGTGGCGCGATGGATTCCTCGCCGCCAGCCGGTGGTGGCCGCAAAAGCCGAGCCGTATCGAGTGGGAGATGTTCCTCCGCGCGGCGACCCAACCGCTTGCGCAGAACGGCGGCCAGGTGCCCGAGCCCGAGCAGTTGGGTTTTTTGGAGGCGCCCTGGAACCGCGAAGAAGGGTATCTCGGCATTCCATGGTGGCTGCTGGAGGACTCACGTTATGCCGCGGCCGGCATTGCACTGCTTCTCGCGCCGTTTATCTACATGAGTTTTGAGTATGCGACGCTGGCGATTGCCAATACACGCGTGAAAAGCACGTTGGATGCCGTAACCGTGGAAACACAAAGCATCCGGAAACAGCGGAGCGAGGCCCTGACAAATCTCGATCAGATCGACAGCTACCTTGGGTTGGAGATTTATCCCAGCCAATACGAGATTTTGGCCACCGCGCTCGAACTGCTGGAGAAGCGCTCGGTCAAGATACCCGAATGGACGTATGACGTCGGAACCCTGTCGTTCACGTTGCGCGGGGATCAAGGCGTCGACGCCACGTCGGTCATCACGGCCTTCGAGAAGAGCGGCGTCTTCACCAACGTCTCCGCCACGCGCTTCGGCCAGGAAGGCCAATTGCGCGTACGCATGGACGTTCTTCCAAAACAAACAAGAACTGCAAGCAAGTAACGCGGCATGAAAATACCCGACAGTCTTACGCCGGTTCTGGATTACATCAGGCGCCACGTCAGTAACGAGCTTGTCAGTAATGAGCGGCTCTTGCTCATGCTCGCCGCGTCAGCGGTGTTGATATGGCTCTCGGCGCTTTACGGCTTGTGGAGCATGACTGGGGATATGCGCACGCAACTCAACGCCTCCAAGGCCAGCCTCGCACGTCTTCGCGCTGAGGTGACCGGCGATGCCTGGCCCAAACGCGTTGAAGATTCGCGCATGCTGAGGGTGCAGCTTGGAGGCCGGCTTTGGGAGGCTGAAACCGCGGGTCTCGCCGAGGCCAGCTTCGAGAACTGGCTGCGCTCTCATTTCGGCAAAAATGGAGCGGAGCCTCAGCAGATTCAGATTACGCGAAGCCCTGCATTCGGGCGGGACGGGCAATCCAACCCGTCGCTCGCCGGCATTCAGCGCATGACGGCCAAAGTTCTTGGTGTTTTTGATCAGGCGACCGTCACCCAAGTCCTGGCGGATATTGTCGAGGCCGATAAAGTTATTGTTGTCGATCGCATGATCCTGCGCGCCGGCGCCAACGGCCGGCTGGAGATGGACGTCTCTACATTTGTCCGCACCGCCGAAGCACGCCCCACTCCCCAGGGTAAGCCGTAATGGAGAAGGTCATGGGTTTGGTACGGACCTACCTGCCCTTGGCGCGGCCATATCTCCCGTATGGCGCGGCATTGCTTTTGTTCGCTTTCCTGGGATCGGCGAGCGGGTATTTTCAGGCCCGTAAGGCCGTGGAAAACCCACTCCTGAAGGAAACGTGGTCGCTGCCCAGTTGGACGCCGTATCGCACGGGCCCCGAAAAAGCCAAACTGGCGGCGATGGACATTTGGGACGGGCAGAAAAGCCGCGCGGCGGCGGTCAAGCCGGTCGTGCAAAGCACCAAAGTGTGGCGATTGGTGGGAACTGTGCGAAGCGGAAAAAACTATGCCGCCGTTGTCCTCCTGGAGGCCGAGGGACGGGTCCAGCGTGTCGTAGGGGGAGACGTCCTGCCCAATGGCGAAAAAGTAATCGGTGTCCGCCAGGGCTCACTGCAAATAGATAGCGACGGCAAAATGCAAGAAATCAAACTGTTTCAATCCATCGATCAACAAAAGAAGAAATAAGCCATGCGCGAAGATGCAAAAAATAGCGGCGTCATTCAGCGTGGCGCAATTCTACTCGTTCTCGCCGGCGCTATCATCGGGTGCACAACCCACGCACCGCGCTTACCTGAACCCCTGAACATCGCCAAATCCAACGTCTCCGACGAGACCACGCTGATTGCCGGTACGACCAACAAAAAATCCGCACTTACGTCCTCTCCCGGCCTCGCTCCGCCAATGGGCCCCGCCTTGGCGGAACCCTTTTCCAGCGCGACGCCGCCTAAGCTGAGCGGCGAGAACATCGGCGTCGATTTTGAAGCTATTAAATTACCGGCATTCGTGAACACCGTTTTCGGCGAGCTTCTGAAAGTGACGTTCGAGATCGATGACGCCGTCACGAAAAAAGAGCAGCTCGTCACGTTGCGCACCGCCGACCCCATTCCGCCCGACCAATTCTACAGGCTGGTAGGCGATGTCCTCGGAAATTATGGCCTCAGCGTCATTTATCAGAACGGCGTCTATAGAATTATCGAGGCGGCGACAGCCAAGCAGGAGGTGCCGCGCATTATTCGATCGCGCGCCCTCTCCACCGTGCCCAACGACCAACGCCCGACCTTCTTCTTTACGCCGGTCAGCAATGTGCCCAACACACAAATGCAGATTTGGCTGGATATGGCATTGAAGGACCGCGTGCGCGCGTCGCCCACGGGGACAAACAATGGGCTGCTGTTGATGGGCCGGCGCGAGGATATTGCGGCTGCGCTGGAAACCATGGCGATCTTGGATCAGCCGGCCATGGCTGGAAACCAAAGCCTTAAAATCTCCCCGGCGTTTTGGAGCGCCAGCAAGCTGACGGAACAGCTCGTCACGGTCTTGACCGCGGAAGGTTATAGCATAGGTATCGGCGCCCAAGCGGTTCACGCCATCAGGATGATTCCGATCGAAACGCTCAACACCATTATCGTGTTCTCGACCAACGAGACGACCATGCAACATGTGCTGCGGTGGGCAACGGAACTCGATCGGCCGTCGCAAACCGTCAACACCCAGGGCATTTATTACTATCAAGTCCAAAACGCGTCGGCAAAGGGCTTGGCTGATCTCATCGGACGGATTCTCGGCGATACTCCGGACAGCCCCGCGCCGATGCAAGCGGCCAATAATAATCCCCAGATGGCCCAAGTCGGCGTGCCGCAGAGAGCAAACAATAAATTGCATCTGATCGTCGATGAGTCGCGCAACGCCATCGTCTTTCAGGGGACGGCGGAGGAATACGCGCAATTCCGCACGCTGGTCGAGCAAATGGACAAGGCTCCGCTCGAAGTCATGATCGAGGCGACCATCGCCGAAGTGACCCTCGCGCAGAACGAAAGCCTAGGCGTCGTATTGGGCTTTGACGACAGCGTGCCTTCGGTCGGCAACCGCAATACCGTCCGGTCCGACACGGGACTTATCGCCACGCTCTTGCGCAGCAAAGGCCAAATCAGCGCTTCCGTCGATGCGCTGGGCGGCAATTCGCGCATAACCATATTGTCCACGCCACGACTTGTCACAACCAGCGGCACGGCCGCCAGCATTCAAGTCGGCAGTCAAGTGCCGATCATCACAACGCAGCAGACCGCGGCGTCCGGTCAGGTGGGCGGCACCAGCAACATCCTGCAGGACGTGCAATACCGTAGCACCGGTATTCTCTTGAACGTCAAGCCGACCATCAATTCCAACCGCCGCGTTGAATTGTCGATCTCTCAAGAAGTTAGCTCCGCCGCGGCCAACAATATTTCGAAGGTCGATAGTCCGATCATTCAGCAGCGCAGCATCCAAACCAACCTGACGCTGACCGACGGCGATACGGCGCTGCTGGGCGGCTTGATCCGCGAGGACTACAATGATGGAGATTCCGGCGTCCCTTACCTCAAGGAGATCCCCATCCTTGGAAATCTTTTCAAAAATCAATCCAAGAATATGACGCGCACGGAACTGATCGTTCTTCTGACGCCCTATATTATTGACTCGCCGGAAACCGCCCACGCGGTGCGCGACGCCTTCAGAGCGCGGTTGGGTGATTGGGCAAATACACAGACGAAAAATGCGGTGACCGCAGGCAAGGACGCGACAGCCATCGACGTTGCGCCCGTCCCGTCGCCCGCGGCAGCAACGCCTCAATAGATTGTCATCTCTCCCATCACGAGACCGGAACATGAAGTACGTCAGGCATTTCCTCTTTGCACCTATCCTCGCAATCGCTATGGGACTTTCCGCCCACGCATGGGCGGAGAGTCAAAATACCTCGCAAGGCTATACTAAGCTGTGTCCGGCCAACCCGCAGTTCAAGTCGCGCGTCGATGAGAAGCTGAACAGTCTGAGCCTTGAGGATCTTACGGCCATCGCTGACAAGGGTAATGCCGCCGCCCAGGTCTTGCTCGGCATACGTTATACTTCGGGGGAAGCGCCCGATTTGGAAAAAGCCGTCGCTTTATTCCGGAAAGCCGCCGAAAAGAAAGACGCCGATGCGGAATATTACATGGGCGTTGCCTACCTGAGTGGTATGGGCGTTCCTAAAGACGAGGCGCAAGCGGTTGTCTGGTTTAAGCGCAGCGCAAGCCGCAATCATGCGGTCGCGCAATACTGGGTCGGCGAAATGATTGCCAAAGGCCGTGGCGGACTGACCGCCGACTGGGCCGCCGCGCTTCCCTATTTCGAAAAGGCGGCGCGCGGCGCCGTGGTCACTGCGATTGTCGAAATCGGAATCATGTATCACTACGGATACGGCGGCTTGCCGGTAGATTATGAGAAATCCGCCTCATGCTACCGCGTCGCCCGAAGCCTGGGCTCGCAGATGGCCCAATACAATATTGGCCTCATGGTTTCCGACGGGAAAATTCAATGGCAGCCGGGCGATCCGACAAAAAAAGTCGACGCCCTTGAAGCGCAACCGGACTCCAAGTAAGCAGATGCGTATCGGTCGGTAAACAGACTCACGGCATCTCTCGGAATATCAGAATATGGATCTATACACGGCGCTCGGCGTCATGGCGGCAACGGCTGTGTTGTTTGCGGTTTGCTACATCCAAGACCACAAGCCGGTGGATGTCGCCAAGCCACGGATGCTGCCCTACCGGCTCATCATGATGGTTCTGATCGTGGCTTTCCTGGCGATGGCGGCGCACGTTATCAGCCTGCTGACCGGTCACCCGATCGTGCCACGCAGAAAATTCGGGCTGTAAAAACGTTCTAGCCGACTTTACGCGTCGGCTGCACGGCGCCGCTGGCTTTTGTCCAGCCCATGGCTGTATCCAGGATCACGTGCAGGATCGCCTGATGCGTGACTTCGACGAAGCCATACGCTTCCGCCTCGATGTAGAAATTGATGTCCCCCATCTGACGCAGCGCATTGCCCGGCTTGAAACCGCTCAGGGTAATGACCGCGCAACCGACGGCCCGTGCGGCGGTAACGGCGTTAAGGATATTGGGCGACTGCCCCGAGGATGAGATCGCCACCAGCACATCGCCCGGCAGGCCTTGCATCTCTACCTGCTTAGCAAAGACTTGGTCGTAGCCTAGGTCATTGCCGAGACAGGTCAGCGATGATGCATCGTTGAACGTCATCGAACGCACGCCGCCATTTTTGGCGAAGTCGATGGCGGAGTGTCCGGCGATGCCCGCGGACCCGCCGTTACCGACAAACATCAGTTTATTATGACCGCGCGTGATCGTGATCAGCATATCGTGCGTTTTTTTCAGCGCGTCATCCATCGGCATGACGGCGCCCTCGCGGGTCGAGACACGCGTTGATAAGAACGAGCGGTTTAGAATGTCGGCGTAGGCGTTGAAGACGTCAGACATTAGTTTCCCAAATCCAGATTAATCGTGACATTAACCTAGTGCCCTTGCCCCAAATAGCCAAGTGCGCACCTTCCCGGCAATTCAACCTTGACCACCCCTAGCGGTGGGAGTAGGAAAACAGTCCGTGGTGATTTGAGACCGGATTGCGGCCACGTTAAAAACCGCTAAAAGGTCGAGGGCTCAAGCCCCCGTGCCATATTCCGGTCGGGGGCTTTTTGTTGCCTGTTGGGCAGGCCCGCTTGGACGAGGATATGCCATGACCACCGATTACCAAGACCAGCGCAAATGGGGTCTCGAAACCCGGATGGTGCGCGGCGCCACCGAGCGCAGCCAGTTCGACGAAACCAACGAAGCGATCTTCCTGAGCTCCGGGTATGTCTACAAGACCGCCGAGGAAGCCGAGAAATCCTTCAAGAACGAAATCGAGCGCTACGTCTATTCGCGTTTCCGCAATCCCACCGTCAGCATGTTCGAGAAGCGCCTGGCGCTGATCGAAGGCGCGGAGGAATGCCGCGCCATGGCCAGCGGCATGGCCGCGGTTTTCGCCGCACTGGCCTGCCACCTCAGCGCCGGTCAACGCCTCGTAGCATCACGCGCCCTCTTCGGTTCCTGTCAGTACATTTGCGCCGAATTGCTGCCGCGCTTCGGCATCAAGACGGACTTTGTGGACGGCGCCGACCTCAAGCAATGGCAAGCCGCGCTTTCCAAGCCCGCCGACGCGGTGTTCCTGGAATCGCCGTCGAACCCGGGGCTTGAGATGATCGACGTGAAGGCGGTCTGCGACCTTGCGCACAAAGCCGGCGCGCTGGTGGTGGTCGACAACGTCTTCGCGACGCCGATCCTGCAGAAGCCTTTCACATTCGGCGCCGATGTCGTGGTCTATTCGGCCACGAAGCACATTGACGGCCAAGGCCGCTGCCTCGGCGGCGCCGTGCTCGCGTCCAAGCAGTTCATCACCGAAAAACTCACGCCGTTCATGCGCCATACCGGGCCCAGCCTGTCGCCCTTCAACGCCTGGGTGTTGCTGAAAGGCCTGGAGACGTTGGACCTGCGCGTGCAGCGTCACTGCGAAAATGCGCTGGCCCTTGCGCGCGCCATGGAAAAACAAGAAGGCATCACCCGCCTGCTCTATCCCTGGCTGGAAAGCCACCCACAGCACAAACTTGCCAAGGCGCAAATGACGGCCGGCGGCTCGGTGATAGCTTTTGAATTAGCTGGCGGCAAGGCGGCGGCCTTCAGTTTCCTCAACAAGCTGAAAATCGTCGACATCTCCAACAACCTCGGCGACGCCAAAAGCCTCGCCTGTCATCCGGCCACCACCACCCATCAGCGGCTTTCGCCTGAAGACCGCGCCCACGTCGGCATCACCGACGGCTTCGTGCGTCTCTCGGTGGGCCTTGAGAACATCGGCGACCTCATCGCCGATGTCACACAAGCATTGCGTGATTGAATGGCTGTGAGAAATTGTAACGCGGCGGCGTTGGGAGGCTGGTCTACACCTTCGGGGCTCTGTTCCCAGGAACAAAGTTGCGCAATATTATTTATGTCCCGTATGCCCTTTGAACGGAAAATTGCGTGAGCCCCTCGCCCTCCGATACGCCCTACGAGAAAGTCACCCGCAACATCAGTGTTTCAGTGCGGCCGTTCTATCTCGAGGACCAGTCCTCACCCGGCGAAGACCGCTTCGTCTGGGCTTACCGCGTCAATATTCAGAACCGCGGAGCCGAAACGGTACAGCTCCTGCGCCGCCACTGGCGTATCACCGACAAGCATGGCCGCTTGCAGGAAGTCAAAGGGCCCGGCGTCGTGGGCGAGCAGCCGGTCCTTAAGCCCGGCGAGTCTTTCGAATACACCAGCGGGTGCCCGCTCGCCACGCCATCGGGCATCATGGCCGGCAGCTACCAGATGTCCACGACGGGCGGCGAGCACTTTGACATTGAAATCCCGGCCTTTTCTCTGGATAGCCCTTACGACACAGCGGCGATAAACTAGGCGCAAATGCAGGCGCCGGTCGGCAAAACGGCCTGCCACAGAGGAGGACGTGCCTAATGACTTTCCAGCCTGAGAAGCCGTCGCAAGCCGGCGGCGGCGCCAGCACTGTCCGGCCCACCCGCAAGGAAGCCGAAGAGGCGGTGCGCACCCTGATTCTGTGGGCGGGCGACAATCCGGATCGCGAAGGCTTGGGCGGCACACCCGACCGCGTCGTGCGCTCTTACGAGGAATTCTATTCCGGTTATCAGCAAGATCCCGAAGAAATCCTCCGCACCACCTTTGAAGAGACCGAAGGCTACGACGAGATGGTGGTTCTGAAGGACATCACCTTCGAAAGCCATTGCGAGCACCACATGGTGCCGGTCATCGGCAAGGCGTATGTGGCTTACCTGCCCAACAAGCGCGTCGTCGGCATCTCAAAGCTCGCGCGCGTCGTTGAAGCCTACGCCAGACGTCTTCAGATTCAGGAGAAGATGACGGCTCAGATCGCCAATGCCATCAACGATGTTCTGAAGCCCAAGGGTGTGGCCGTGGTGATCGAGGCCGAGCACCAGTGCATGACCACCCGCGGCGTGCATAAACCCGGCGTCGGGATGGTCACGTCCACCATGCTCGGGGCTTTCCGTGAAGACCCCAGCACACGCAAGGAATTCCTCGCCATCATCGGCAAATAGAACACCGCAAATAAAAAAGCCCCGCTCTAGAGCATCGCGAGTTTAATCGGGTGCCTATCCAGCGGCCTTGAGGTAGTTCCAACATTCCTGTTCGGAATAGGGGTTGCAGATGTCGCCGATCGCCTGCCAAAGCGCATCAATGGTTCGCGCACCGATCCGTCTGAGGTGCGCCTTGAGTTTGGCAAAGGCCATCTCGATAGGGTTGAGGTCTGGGCTGTAGGGCGGCAAGAACAGGAACCAAGCGCCGCGTTCCTTGAGGATGGCCGCAGCCTTTTCGCTTTTGTGGCTTGAGAGGTTGTCCAGAATGACAACATCACCCGGCTTAAGGGTTGGGGCGAGTTGGGTTTCCACATAGCTCTCGAAGATAGCCCGGTTCATAGGCTGGTCGATCACCCAGGGGGCCGTCAGGCCGTCGCAACGCAGCCCGGCGATAAAGGTCTGTGTCTTCCAATGCCCGAAGGGTGCGTTGGCCTTCAGGCGGGCGCCGCGGCGCGAACGCCCGCGCAGGCGGGTCATTTTGGTTGTCGTGCCGGTCTCATCGAGGAAGATCAGCCGGTGGATATCCTCGCGCATACGCGGCTGACGCAGCGTGCGCCACGCCTTACGCGCCTGGTGTACGTCGTCGCGTTCGGATTCCGACGCCAGCAGCGTTTTTTTTAAAGGAAAAGCCCGCTTTCAAGAGCACCTGCGACAGGGCGGTCGGATGAACAGTGACGCCCGTCTTGGCCTGCAACTTGGCCGCCAGCTCCGGCATCGTAATATCCGGCTCGGCCTCGACCCAGCCGATCAATCTTTTCACATGGGGTGCAAGCTTACCCCCACCCGGCGGCCGACCCCGTGCGCGATACACGGGCGGCCAATTTTACCGCAAAGCTGGCGCTGACGTTGTAACGCCCCGCCGCAGCCCGGCGGGATTGCCCGCTCGCAATCGCCGCCTGAACCCGTTTGCGAAGATCAATCGAATACGATTTGCCCATGAGACACCTCCACTCTTGGTGAATCACAGATCAGGACAAAAGGGAATCCCCTCCGATTCCTATTTCACTCGTGATGCTCTAAAGAGTGGGGCTTTTTTCGTGCGCAAAATTTCAGCGGATATATTGCCCCATAACGCTGCGCAACTGTGGCTGCAACTCATTATCCAGGTTATCAAACGTCGCGATAATCAGACCGGTCCAGACCTGCTGCTTGTCGGCATCGGTCGTGCCTTCCGGCACGGTGCGCGTGGTCGACGCCTTGCCCTGGGCGCTGGTCAGCACCTGGCCGTTGGGATTAACGATGGCGATTTCGAGATCGAGCGTGGCTTCGTATTCCGCCGATTGATCCTTCGTAAACCAGCCTTTGATGCCCTTTTTCACGGGCAGCAGTTTCTCGACGATATCGCCCTTGCGGATGGTGATCCGCAGGGTGTTGACGCTCTCGCCCGTCAGCTTGAAGTGCTGACCGGCCCATTCGCGCGCACCGTCTTCAAAGCGTATATGTGAGCGGTAATTCACGTGCGGGTATTCGCGCGGCGGGATTTCGCCGATCTTCAGTTCCAGGGAGGTTGCATCAACACTCAGGACTTGCCTGTTCGCGAATTCGAGTTTCGTCGGCGTGATACCGGCTGCGTCCTGCGCTGCAGCGGTCCCCGCGAACAGCAGCATCACGCCCAACGCGCACATAATATGCGATGCACATTTTTTCATGACGTTTCGCCTTCTTCCGTTTCGGCCCCCACATCGGATGTGGCGGCGGCCCTATGTTTCTCGACAATACGTTCCAGGTCTTTCACCGCGAAGTCGTAGTCGGCGCGGCAGAATTCACAGGTCATGTGGATTTTTCCGTCCTCGGCATAAGACTGGACCTCCTCCATGGGGAACGAGGCGATAATACCCTCGCTCCGCTCCCGTGAGCAGCGGCACTTCGCCTGTATCGGGCGTCTTGCTGCCGGTACAACGCCTACGGTGATAAAAAGTCGCGTCAGCAACCGCTCGGGCGCCAGCGACAAATCCAATAATTCGCTGTTTTTCACGCTCCCCATGAGGATCACCGCCGTTCGCCAGGCGTCGTCCAGTTCCTCCTTGGGGGCTAAACGAATAAGCCCGCCCTCTTCCGGCATGCGCTGTAACAGAAGCGCCGCCGCCGTCCAGGGCTCCCCGGGGGCCTTCGGCGCGCCCACGGCCACCTTCAGGGCCGACTCGAGCTGTTCCGACTGGCGGAAATAGTGGTGCACAGCCTCCGCCAGGCTTTCGCCCGTGAGTTCGACAATGCCCTGGTAGCGTTCGGTATCCGGTCCCTGATCGACGGTGAAGGCCAGGTGCCCGCCGGGGCCCACCAGATGCGGGGTCAGCCCGCCGGACTGCGCGCGATGCATTTCCGCGGCCAGCGCCTCGGCGTCGTATTTGGCGCAGCCCCGCAGGTTGCCCTCGCTGGTGACGTCGGTCACCAGCATGTGCACCGGCCCCTTGCCTTGAATTTGCAGGGTGAAAACGCCGGTGTATTTCAACCCGCCGGCCAGGGCCACCGCCGACACCATGGCTTCAGCCAGCAATGCCGCGACCGGCTCGGGATCGTTATGACGGTCCAGGATTTCCGTCGCGACCGCCGTCAGGCGCACCAGCCGCCCGCGGAAAGCGCCGCTGTCGATCAAGAAGGGAACGGAAACGTCGGCGGCGGGGTTGGGCCCAAAGGCTTCGGGACAGGCTTCGGCGCCCATTAGCTCAGGCACCACAGCAGCACGCCTTTTTGCGCGTGCAGGCGATTTTCGGCCTCATCCCACACGACCGAATGTTTGCCGTCGATGACGCCGTCGGTGACTTCCTCGCCGCGGTGAGCGGGCAGGCAATGCATGAACAGGGCATCGGGCTTGGCCATAGCCATTAAAGCCGCGTTGACCTGGAAAGGTTCCAGCATCTTGTGGCGGTTGGCGGCATCGTCGCCCATGGACACCCAGGTGTCGGTGACGACGCAGTCCGCGCCCTTCACCGCCGCGCGCGGATCGGTGCCCGCGCTGATCTTCGCACCCTTGCCGCGCGCCCAGGCGATGGTTTTCTCGCACGGCGGCAAGCCGGGCGGACACGCGAGGCGCAGCTCGAAGTCGAACTGCACGGCGGCCTGGATGAAACTGGTCGCCATGTTGTTGCCGTCGCCCGACCAGGCGATGACGGCGCCCTTGATGGGCCCTTTGTGTTCCTCATAGGTCATGATGTCGGCCATGAGCTGACAGGGGTGCGTGTCGTCCGTCAGGCCGTTGATGACCGGCACCGTGGCGTACTTCGCCAGTTCGTAAAGTTTGTTGTGGTCGCCGGTCCGCAGCATGATGGCGTCGACGTAACGCGACAGAACCCGCGCCGTGTCGGCGATGGTCTCGCCGCGGCCGAGCTGTGTATCCTGTGGCGACAGCGACACCACATCGCCGCCCAGCTGCGTCATGCCCACGTGGAACGACACGCGTGTGCGCGTCGATTGCTTCTCGAACACCATCGCCAGCGTGCGGCCCGCCAGCGGCTTGGGATCGGGCTTGCCGGCCTTGCGGTCAGCCTTCAGGACGGCGGCGGACTTCAGAATGCCGCGCAGCGTTTCCGGCGGCAGCACATCCAAATCCAGAAAATGTTTCGGAGCGGCCATAATGCTGTGACCTGAATACCTGATTAAGCCGCGAGCGCCGCAGCGGCGCGGTCGATCATGCCGATGGCCGCGTCAACTTCGGCTTCGGTGATGATCAGCGGCGGCAGCAGGCGGACGACGTTGTCGCCCGCGCCCACGGTCAGAAGGCCGTTATCCAACAGCTTGGCCACCACATCGCCATTCGGCACTTTGCACTTGAGACCGATCATCAGGCCCTTGCCCCGCACGGACTCGAAAACCTTGCTGTGTTTGGCCACCAGCGGGGTCAACTTGGCCCACAGCTTGGCGGCGATATCGTTCACATGCTTCAGAAAGCCCGGCTCCAACATCACGTCCAGCACGGCATTCGCGGCGGCCATCGCCAGCGGATTGCCGCCGAAGGTCGAGCCGTGCGTGCCCGGCACCATGTACTTGGCGGCCTTTTCCGTGGCGAGGCAGGCGCCGACGGGGAAACCGCCGCCGAGCCCTTTGGCCAGCGCCATGATGTCCGGCGTCACGCCCGACCACTCATGGGCGAAAAGTTTGCCGGTGCGGCCCAGGCCGGTCTGCACTTCGTCGAAGATCAGCAGCAGGCCGTACTCGTCGCACATGGCCCGCAGGCCCTTCATGTACGCCGCGTCGGCGGGCACGATACCGCCTTCGCCCTGCACGGGCTCCACCACCACGGCGGCGGTTTGCGGCGTGATGGCCGCGCGCGCCTCATTGAGGTTGCCGAAGGGCACCTGATCGAAGCCGTCGACCTTGGGCGCGAAACCGTCCAGGTGCTTTTCCTGGCCGCCCGCCGCCACCGTCGCCAGCGTACGGCCGTGGAACGCGCCGCGCGCGGTGATGACGCGATACTTTTCCTTGGCGCCCTGCGCCTGGTGATAGCGCCGCGCCATCTTCAGCGCGCACTCCATGGCTTCCGCGCCGGAGTTGCAGAAGAACATCGTGTCGGCGAAGGAATGAGCCACCAGCCGCGCGGCCAGCTTTTCCTGCCCGGCGACGCGGTACAGGTTGGAGGTGTGCCACAGCTTCTCGGCCTGCTCCTTCAGCGCCATGACGAGGTGCGGATGCGCATGGCCCAAGGCGGTCACGGCAATGCCGGCGCCGAAGTCGAGGAAGCTGCGGCCGTCGGCCGTGTAGAGCATGGCGCCCTGACCCCGTTCGAATACCAGGTCGGTCCGCGCATAGGTCGGCATCACAGCGGAAATGCTCATAACTTCGCCCCCCAAGACGGCGATCTAAAAGTTCAAGATCGGTACGCTTGAACACCACAAAAGGGAAAAAAATGAGGGCGGCCCTAGGACCGCCCGACGGGGTCGATTCATACGCCAAACATCGGTTTTGTCAACGCCCGACAGATGTACAGTGGCGCGCACGCATAGAACCGGCCCTTAGAAAAAGGGCGGATCTAGACGATTAAAAACAGGGTATTCCGCAGCGGTAGACGGCCATGCGTCCGCAGTTTTTATCTAGAACTTTGGCTCGGAGAGCGCCGTGATGTTGGACTTCGGACCGAAGCCAAATCCACCCGAGAAGCTCAGTTGATATTTGGGTGGGTGATACAATGCCTCGGCCGTAGCGGGTTCGGAAAATTTTCCCACCGCTAGGTCGGCCCGCACAAAAATCGCGTTCACGCCCGCTACGCTGCATCCGACTAGTCGGTAACCCTTTGACTCCGCCAGATCGGTGATCGATTGCAGCGAAGCCCCCATATAGGTGTTTTCATTAAACGCATAGTTGGGATCGTAAGCCATGACCACCTTCAACGGCGGCGCATACAGCGGGTTATATTCCAGTACCACGACGCGGGCCCTCACGCGCTCCATGGCCTTAAAGACGTGATAGTCATTGCCGTCAATGTCAATGCTCAGCAAATCTATCTCATCCGGAACGCCAAGCTCCGCAGTGATTTGGTTGATATTCTCCGCGTTGACGGGCTGCGTGCCCAGTTTAAGTTTGCCGGCGTTGATCGCGGCGGCAAACCGCTCACG